>JAGOIO010000187.1 GCA_017995595.1 bacterium
CGTAAAACCTTTTCTCTTCATTTCTATCCTTCTTTAATTACACTAAACCTATCCCCACTCTAGCAAAGCATTCAGAAGTTGTAAATAAATAAATAAATAAATAAATAAATAAATAAATAAATAAATAAATAAATACCACTGAAACGTAGATTTAATACCCCTAAACGGTGTATTTAAATTCATCTTTACATTTCTTCACAATTTGATTTTTTTTAGCATTTTAAGATTTTATAAAGAACTATATCTTTTATTTTATTTTTGCTATACTTGTAAAAGTCGGAATATAATTTTAATCACTTTTTGTGATTTTGGAAGAGAGGATATGTCAAAGTGAAAAAGTTTTTAGCCTTACTAAGTGTATTTTTACTAAATTTTCAACAAGCTTACGCATTCAATTTAGATTCAGCTATATCTAAGTGCGTTACACCTGTTTCGAATAAAGTTTCTGCCGTTATGCTTTGCTCCATAAATATCTTCGGAACTCAAGTTCCTGTAATAATTTTATGGATTCTTACAGCAGGCATTTTCTTTACACTATATTTTAGAGGAATTGCAATATGGG
Source organism: bacterium (assembly GCA_017995595.1). Classification (GTDB taxonomy): domain Bacteria; phylum Cyanobacteriota; class Vampirovibrionia; order Gastranaerophilales; family Gastranaerophilaceae; genus JAGOIO01. The sequence continues at coordinate 563 of JAGOIO010000187.1, forward strand.
GGGTTAAGCACACTTTTGACCTACTCAAAAAGCCACAAGATAACAATGCGGGCGGTGAAATTTCACCTTACGGTGCTTTAATAGCTGCTTTATGTGGAACTGTAGGACTTGGAACTATTGCAGGTGTTGCTATCTCTATTTCTATCGGTGGACCTGGAACAGCTTTCTGGATTATGTTTGGAGCTATTATCGGTATGGCTCTTAAATTTGCAGAAGTATCTTTATCTCTTAAATATAGAAAAATTAACGCTGACGGAAGTATTTCTGGTGGTCCGATGCACTTTATAGCTCATGGTTTAACTAGACACAAAATGCGTTGGTTAGGACAACCACTGGCAGTTATATTTGCTTTCGTTTGTATTGGCGGAGCTTTAACCGGTGGAAACATGATTCAAATTAACCAAACGACAATGCAGATAATCAATATTGCAGGTGGCGAAACAGGATTTCTCCACGGTTACAACTGGCTTATCGGTTTAATTTGTGCAATTCTTATGGGGCTAATTATAATCGGCGGAATAAAATGTATCACTAAAGTTGCAATGACTGCTGTACCATTTATGGTTTACCTTTACCTTGCTGCTGGAATAGTCATTTTAATAGCTAATTGGCATAGTATTCCTCATGCTTGTTATGTTGCAATTCACGAAGCGTTCTTACCTCATTCGGTAAAAGGTGGCGTAATCGGATTAATAATTTTAGGAATGAGACGTTCGGTACAAACTAACGAAGCTGGTACAGGTTCTGCTCCAATCGCTTATGCTACGGCACAAACAGATGAACCTATTTCTCAAGGCTTTATCGCTTTATTAGAGCCTTTCTTGACAGGTTTAGTTTGTATGCTTACTGCAAGTATAATTATTACAACAGGAGCTTATGCACACTATTCAAACGGTGTTTCCGGTATAGAATTAACATCTTCTGCTTTTGAAACGACTTTTCCTTGGTTTAAATACATTCTTTCTGTTGTTGTAATTCTTTTTGCTTTAACAACTCTTATAACTTGGGGATACTACGGACAAAAAGCTTGGAACTATATTTTTGGAGAAGGTAAAAAAAGAACTCTTATTTACCAATTAATATTCTGTGCTTTTACTGTCTTGGGTTCTGTAATGAATGTTAAAACTATTATAGACCTTACAGATTCAATGATGTTAGGAATGGCTGTTCCTAACTGTCTTGCGATGTTCTTCTTAGCCAAAGAACTTAAAATAGACCTGATTAAATATTGCAAAAAACACTCAATTGCTTTAGGGTTTAATAAATGTTGGTTTAGAAAGCCTATTGAAGAAGATTAAAGAAATAGATTTAATAAAATAAATAAAAAGATAGAGCCAAAGCTACGCTTTGGCTCTATCTTTTTATCTCTTAGGTTTTGGATTTAATCATAAAACATCTAGTTTGCAAAGTTGTTTATAAACACAATACTTACATGCATCGCCTTTTGTATCATTCGTTGGATTAAAGTTTAACGACTTCACATTTTTAAAAGTTTCTTTTATTAATGTTTCAATATACGCCATATCCTCATTCGTAAGTTCTAACGTGATACTTTTTGCAGGTTCTTCAACAAAAATAAGACCAACTTTTGAGACTTTTGCGTTACACATTTTTTCAAATGCATATTTGTAAAAACAGAGTTGATTAAAATATCCTGCTTTTTTACCTTCAGGAGTTACATCATTTAAGCTTTTTGCTTTTCCTGTTTTGTAATCGTACAGGTTATACGTACCGTCTGAATTTTTCTCTATTCTATCAATTTTACCTTCCAAATATTCATTATCACCAACAGAAATGCCTTCTATCTTAAATTCAACATTCTCAACTTTTGAAACAGGTACTTGACTAAAAATAGGATAATATGCATCAAGTGCATCAAGTCCGTGCTTGTGCAAATTTTCTTTCACTGCATCATTTGAAAATGCATACCCTGAAATTAACTTCTCAAAAGATTTTTTAGCATCATCAAGTGTCGTGTATTCTCCGTCATTATCTTTTGCAAAATTTATAGAATTTTCCAATACTTTATGGACAACAGAACCCAAATTTGCAGAATCCCAATCAGCTTCTTCAACTTTTATTTCTAGAATTTTTGTATATAAG
>JAGOIO010000188.1 GCA_017995595.1 bacterium
TCTTACCGCTATCAACCTCAACGTAACTATCTACAACAACTGCATCAGGTTTTGACTGTAGATAATCATTAACCTGCTTCTGCTGTGCTTCAAGACCAAGACCCGATCTGCCTTGTTTGTCTGTTGATACTCGGTAGTAGATAACGTATTTCATATTGACCCAAATAAGCAATGAACGTTTAGTGTTAGGTCAATATAAATTAAAATAGCTTTAAATACAATTTAAATGGTTGTTTATATTGTTTATAGTAGTTTTATTTATCATCGATATAAACATGAATAAATATTTCACTGCTATTCTGTTAGCTCTAACTGCCACAACTTCTTTCGCCAATCAAAATGCTATTAACATTGTTAAGTCAACAATAAAGTCCACTCTGAAAGACCCAGAATCAGCTATCTTCAAAGATGTGAAAATAGTTACTAATAGTGAAGGTGAAAAGTCTATTTGTGGCTCTTATAATGCTAAAAACTCTTATGGAGGATACGTAGGTTACAAGGGATTCAGTGCAGATGTAAAAACTGGCACTATTAAGTCTCTAGAAGGTTTGGATGATTACGTATTAAATGGATGTTCTGGCAGAGCTGCTGAATTAAATCTTCTTCAAGAAAAGAAGAATCAAGAAAAAAACGCTTACATCTATTCTAGAAGTTCTGAAATTTGTAAAGCGTATGGCGAATTTCTAGTAAAAGTTTATAAAAATAAAAAATCAGCTAATTTAGCGTTTGAAGAGATAAAGCAAAGTATTGAAAATAATACCGAAGATTATCGATATATAACAACAAATAACAATAGTTTCGCTAAAAAATACTACTACAAAGAATATAAACCATCAGTTGAAGAATATGCTCAGATTTTGAGTCAAGTAAGCACATATTCTGCAATAGATATTAGATTCAATTCTGGCTATAAATTAGAAAATACTCTCAGAGAAGTGCTTGCCAATTGTAAAGGGAATCAATACAAATTATATGAAGGGAATACGGGAAATTTTCGTCAACAGACAAAAGAAGAAGAACTTGCTAAAACAAATGCAATAGAATTATGGAAGGTTGATGTCGTCAATTTAGCTATGAAAAATTGGGAAAAACCAAGTTCGACAGATAAGGAGATTAGTACCGAAATTGCAGTTATGGTAGACAATACAGGAAAGCTTCTTAATCTTAGTTGGGTGAAACGAACAAACAATAAGACAGTTGATCGTTCTATTGTAAATGCATTTAAAAAAACTAAATTCTTTAAAGCGCCCCCTACTCCACTGCCAACATTTACAGTTGTTGTTTCGTTCCCACCTAAAGCAGTTAAAACATCAGAACAGTAACTAAAAGAAATATATTAAGTGCAATAACGCCCGCCCAGTTGCGGGCTTTCTGTTGTTTTAAGAAGCTTTTGTTGCTGAATCTAAGATGCTGAAATTAAGATATGCGCTAGGGTAGCGATTTACGCTCTTTACAGCGCTTTTTGCCCTTTGTGGTACTACCCTAAGGGCAAAAATGTTTACGGCGCTTCTAGACTGTTTTATGAATCGTTACGGCATGATTTGAAGGTGGTTATGCTACTTTTTCTGAATTGGCTGCTCTTGGCTTTCGAGTTCCTCCAAAAGTCTGATTATTTGAACCTTGATATCTTTCAGGCAGTTCTTTCTTTTGTGAGGATTTACAAAGGTAACTTGCTCTTATAACTGCATCATTAAACTCTGTTTTTAAGTCATGGCATCTAATGTCATGGAATGTGGCATCATCAGCGTAGATTGTCGAACCCTTATCTCTAAACTTCAAGAAACCTTCTCCAAAGGTATACCCATCACTAGCTTTAACAATGTCAAAGTCACCATTGAAAATTAACTTCTCAAATCCATCAATTCTATTGAGTGCCTTGTTAATCAATATACCCAGCTCATTGCTACCAAAAACATTATGTCCAGCATCGACAATAAACATAATATGGATATGGTCATACAATCCACCTGAAAGCTTTTCCTTAGTCTCAATTGAATAAAATAATTCAATTTTCGGTGTTCTTCTTTTCCTAGCTCCATTTGCTTTACGAGCTTTATGGTTCTTTTTTATTTCACTTGTAAACTTCTCTTTAATAGCTTGAACAATCTTACTTGGTACATCATCAGGATTGGTAAGCTCTACAACAAAGTGAAACATGAGAGGTTTAATCATTTCCTCTCTAGCTCTATTTAGTATGGTTAGCATACTATCTAAGTTATCTTCAATATCAGCTTTATTTAGTACCTCATATCCTCTGTACATCTTAGTCTTAGGTTTGGGTTTATAAGTCAATACATTTTCTCCATATCATTTATCTAGTATTTATCTTCTTTCCTCTCCTACCCTTACTAAGCACTAATAACAACACGATATCTATACTAATGATTCATACAGATAAGATGCTGTAAGTTTTAGGCACAAAAATAGCTGAGCTTCATTAAAATTAAATCTTAATGAAAGCATTATGAATAAAGGCTTTGGGAACAATAAAGCATTGCGTTGAAAGCAAAGCTTGAGAAGAGTATTTTTTTCTGCTAAGTGTATTTTCACTTAAATCAATAAAAATATATCATACCGTTTATTTATCAAGCAAGACTTTTTTTGTAAAACCAACATCTGCTAAATATTTACCCCATGCCTCAACATAAAATT
>JAGOIO010000048.1 GCA_017995595.1 bacterium
CCATACTCCGCAGGTTTAGGACTCTATGGGGTGATAAATCTGCATATTCCATCAGGCTAAATACTCAAATACCTGAACTTTGTATTTAACATAATACACGTAAAAAAAAATTTTTGCCAGTATTTTTATTTATATTTAAAAATTGAAACATGTCTTAAAATTTAATATTAAATTCTTGAGGACTTGACAACTTTTTAGTAATAAATTATAATCAGAATACAAAATAAATAGAGGTAGAATTTTGACAGTAAAAACTTTATTAGTACGACGTAGCATACGAAGATACAGAAAGGACTTGTTTTAAACAAAAGCCCAAAGTTTTTACTTGGAAATTTTAAAAAATAGATTAAAACAAGACCTTTTTGATAAAAAGAGGTCTTTTTTGTTACATTTTTGTAAAATTTCAAAAAAAACTAGCACTTATTATTTTTAGGTAACTTAGAAAAAGGGTAGGAAACCATGATGAATAAAGAATTTAAGAAAACTGAATCCCGACGAAACGCAATCGTAAAGGCGAATGCTCCAATCGTCAAATTAATGAATTTAATCTGGGGCTTGTGATTTACAGATTGTAAGCTTGTCATGCCTATATTGGCATGAAGCAAAAGGAAATTTAATGATAACAGGAATAACAGCAAAAATATTTTCTCAACTTGGCAGTAATTCGTCATTGTTGCCGATGGGAATAAAAGACGGTTCTAACAGTCTTGGAATGACAGCAGGCTCGTATCTTGCTTCAAATAACAAGGTTGAAGGCAAAGACAGATTTATTGATGAATTTGGTACTCAAGCTATATGGCTTTTCGGATTACCGTTTTTCAAAAAAATTATAGATTTAACTGCATATAAAGTTGCAGGATTTAACTCAAAAGTTGATACAAGAGTTTTAGAAAATAAAGATATTGCAGATTTAGCCCAAAAATATGCAAAAAAAGCAAACAAAAATGATGTTGCAGATAGTATTAAGCATGCCCTTGATAATAAAAAAGTATTCAAAGGTATGTTTTTAGGTAAATTTATTGCTGCAACAGCACTTACAATGGTCTCTTACGGAGCTTTAACTTCCTACAGACACAAATATACAGAGAAAGAGCAAATTGCAGAGATTAAAAAAGAGATGGCTCAAGAAAAAGAATTAGCTCAGAATAACGAAACGGCTAAAAATAATGAAACAGAAAAATCTTCTGTTGCATTTGGCGGTGTAGTTAAAAATTCTAAAAAAACTGACAGCTCAAGCTTAAAAGTTAATTCACCTAAGGGGTTAAGCTTTAATGGTGGAGTTGCAAGTTTTGCTAACAGTTTTATGTTTAATCCGGTTAGAAATATGATGATATTAGATGCCGGTATTACAGGTGAAAGACTTGCTGATGCAAGAAATCCTCAAGATTTTATGGGATATGCCATTAAAGAAGGCGGTTTCTGGGCATTTATGTATTTCGCAGGAGAAAAAATACAAGAGCATTTTGAGAAAAAATCCAAGAAAAAATATGACAAATCTATAGATTTGGATATCAGAGTTTTACAAGACAAAGATTTTCAAAATACAATTAAAGATGGCAAGAAAGTTCAAAGTGAATTAAATGACTTCTTATATAAAACTGTTGATGGAAAAAAAGTTGAAAAAACAGATGCGGAACTTTACGAATACATTTGCAATAACCCTGAGAATGTTGTTGTTAAAACTGCAAAACAATCTGAGATGATTTCAGAATTTAAGGAATATTCACAAAATCCATTTGAAAAAGCACTTCAAAAAGTCGGATTAAAAGGTGCAAAATCAACAGGAAATATTAATACGCAAGAATTTATTGACTTGTCAAATGATGGTGGAATGAGAACTTTACACAAAAAGATTTCAACTGTAGCAAAAGAATTTGAAAAAGCTTCAGGTAACGAGACTATTGATGAGTTTTTCAAGAAAACAGTAAAATTAAAGAGACTTTCTATTCTAAAAAATATCGGAGCTTGTGTCGGTTTCTTAGGAGTTATAATCCCAGGAATTATGGTTATAGGAAGAAAATCAGGCGAAGGAAATGAAGAATTTCAAGTTAAAAAAGAATTGAAAGAAAAAATTAAAAATGGCGAATTAAATTTGAAATAAAATTGTCTTAATCTCGAAATGTATTTTGTCATATAAAGTTAATAAAAAAGGTGCAAAGCGAAGCTTTGCACCTTTTCGTTTAAAACTTAAACTGCAAAAAACTATTTGCCGTTTACGATAGTTTTGAACTTTTTACCAGCTGAAAAAGCAGGAACTGTTTTAGCAGCGATTTTAAGTTCTTTACCAGTTTGTGGGTTTCTACCGTTTCTAGCAGCACGTTTGCGAGGTTCGAATGTTCCGAATCCTACTAGAGTTACTTTCTTACCTTTTGCAACTGTTTTTTGAATAGTATCAATTAAAGCACCCAATACTTCACCAGCATCTTTTTGAGTAACTTTTGCTTTCTTTGAAATTTCTTGTACTAATTCTTCTTTGTTCATTTGGATAATCCCCTTTCTTAATGTGTACATAAACTATTATATGTAAATTATAAAATAACGCAAGAGTTTTAACGAAAATTAATATATTTATTTTAAATATTTTTCTTTTGCAAGTTTTGAGATATAATGTTTCAATGCAATACTATTTTTTTGCATAGGAGAGGTTATTTTAATGAATTTTAAGAGAAATTTCCGTAAAATTGCCAGAATTTTCAGAAAAAAAGAAAAACTGACCGATAGAATTTATTTTTCGATAAGTTCTGAGGGCTTTGGTCATTCATCTAGAGCTATTGCGATAGCTTCAAAACTTGACAAAAAAAAATATATAATCGGAACTTATGATTATGCTCTTGACAGAGTTAAAAAAATGGGTATGCCCCATCAAGAAATTTCTCAAGAACTAAAATTTATCGGACATGACGGAGCTTTTGATGTTGGCAAAACTATAATTAAAAACCAAAGCTGGGTTATGAAATTTAATAAAATGGTTGATGAAGAAGTAGAAATTATCCGTGAAAACGGTTGCTCTTGCGTAGTTGCGGACGGGAGAATGATTCCTGTTCTTGCCGCTGAAAAACTAAAATTGCCTTGTATTACAATAACAAATCAAAGTGCGTTTTATTCTTTCTTTCAACAAGATAATTGGTTGGTAAAGCTTTTAGGTGTTTCTTTTGATAACTGGATGAGAATGTATTTGAGTTCAACTGAGGAAATATTAATTCCTGATTTTGCTCCGCCTTATACTGTTTGCTTACCTAATTTAAGCCATAACAGAAAAATTATGAAAAGAACCAGATTCGTAGGACCTCTTGTTAATTTCGATGTAGAAAGTATTCCCGAAATTGAAAGAGATAAATCAAGAAAACTTATTGTTGTTTGTTTGGGCGGGCATGCTTACAGACGACCGCTTTTTGACTGTATTTTAGAAACAGCAAAAAAATTACCCGATATAGATTTTGATATCTTTACCTTTTTTGAAGCAAAAGATATTTCACCAAACGTACATTTAAAGGGTATGATTCCTGATATTTCTCCTTATTTGAAAGCTTCTGATGCTGTTATTGCTCAGGCTGGTCATTCTACCGCTATGGAAATACTTTCACTAGGGAAGCCGTCTATTATCGTTCCTGACTTAAATCAAATTGAACAGGAAAACAATGCTAAGAGAATGAAAGAATTACAGGTTTCTGAAGTCCTTACTCAAGAGGAGTTGGAAGTTCATAAATTGTTTGATTGTGTACAAAAAGTAATGAATGATGATAAATATAAGAAAAATGCACAACTTTTTGCTACAATGTCAAAAGAGATGGACGCAAAACGGAGGGTTGCTGAAATTCTCACCGATTATTCGATGAGATTACACAGGTATTAATATGAAAGAGAGAATAGTTTTATTTCTAATATTGATGGGCTTGCTTGCCTTCCTTTACATTTTCCAGAACTATTTTAATACGGTTTTTGGTTTGATTTTCTTATGTTGTGGAATGATAGTTTATGCTATTTACATGAATCTTGCAACTCAGCACAAAAAACGTAAGTTAAGAAAAACCCCGCAGGTTATAAATGAAGACTATAAGCCTTTCGTAACGGTTATGATTCCTGCTCATAATGAAGAAGGTGTGATTGCAAAGACTGTTGAAACAGTTTTAGAAATGACTTATGAAAAATTTGAAGTTATCGTAATCGATGATAGAAGTTCTGATAATACCGCAAGCGTTATCAGAGATTTAGAAAACAAATATGAAAAAGTTACCGCACTTGTAAGAGATAAAAATGCATTCCCAGGAAAATCTGCAGTTTTAAATGATGCATTAAAAATGGCAAAGGGTGAAGCCGTTTTGGTTTTTGATGCAGATGCAAGAATGGATAAGAATTTTTTATCTGAACTTGTTCCTCAACTTGAACCTGCTGATGTAGGTGCAGTTCAAGCAAGAAAAGTTATAAGTAACAAAGATTATAATCTTTTAACTCGTTGCCAAGATAATGAAATGGCTCTTGATACACACTTTCAAGTTGGTAGAGATGCTGTAAAGGGTGCTGTTGAACTTAGAGGAAACGGCGAGCTTATAAAAGTTGAAGCAATTAATGATATCGGCGGGTGGAATAATTATACAATTACAGATGACCTTGATATGTCAACAAGATTACACATAAAAGGTTGGGATATAAGGTTTTGCCCAGATACTGTCGTTTATGAAGAAGCAATAATCTATTTGTTTCCGTTGTTTAGACAACGCAGACGTTGGTTTGAAGGTACAATCAGAAGATATTTGGAATATTTTGGTGATGTTCTAAAATCTAAAGATATGTCATTGAGAGCAAGTTTAGATATGACTGCTTATATTTCAGAATTTATAATGCCTTTGTGGTGGATGATGGAAATGTTTATCAGATGTGGTCGTATTTTAACACACCAAGCTCCTAAGAACTGCCTTTTATCATCAATATTTGTCGGGTGTGCGATAGCTGTATGCTTTACTATTGCCGCAAGATACAGTTTAAGAAAATATAACAATGTTCCTAGAAAAAAAGCCTTAATCCAAGCTATGGAAACTTCAATTTACTTGTTTGTAATATGGTTCCCTGTTGTAGTTTGGATATGTTTTAAAATTTTGTTTAGAAAAAAAGATATGGCATGGGGAAAAACTGCCCATGGCTTAGTATTGGAAGAAGAAGCTCATATAAAAGACCAACAAGAGCAGGAAGTATTAGAAGAAGTAAAATAGCATAGGAGAAATGAAATGCCACAAACTACGGAAAATGTTGTAGAACACGTAAAATCGACAATCAGAACAATCCCTAATTTCCCAAAAGAAGGAATTATGTTCAGAGATATAACAACCGCATTGAAAGATTCAACTGCACTAAAAGAAATGATTGATTTTTTGACAGAAAAATTTAAAGATGAAAAAATTGATTATGTAGCAGGCTTGGAATCAAGAGGATTTATTTTTGGAGTTCCTGTAGCTTGTAACTTGAATGCAGGATTTATTCCTGTAAGAAAGCCTCATAAGTTACCAGCAGAAACAATTAGCCAAACTTATGATTTAGAATACGGTACAGATACATTAGAAATTCATAAAGATGCATTAAAAGCCGGCGATAGAGTTCTAATCGTAGATGATTTACTTGCAACAGGCGGAACTGCTTCTGCTGCATGCAATCTTGTTACTAAAACAGGAGCAGAAATTGCAGGTTTAGGATTTATCGTTGAATTACCTGCACTAAACGGTAAAAATAAATTACCGAAAAATGCAAAAGTAGTATCAATGGTATCTTTTGACGGTGAATAATTTTAAAATTTAAGATAGACAAAAGGCGAAATTCTTTTCGAATTTCGCCTTTTTGGTTATACGTGAAGTGGTCTCATTTGTGTATGAAAATTTTTTGAAAAAATTTTAACATGTTTAGCAATTTTTTGCCTCTATTTTACTTTACATGTATAAGAGGATTTAAAAAGGGATATTTAATATGGTTTCAAATTATTACGCAACTGTGAATGCTCCATTTTCGCAGGTAAATCCTGATACTTCTCAGGTATCAAATTCAACATCAATGCAAGCCGAGGATACACAAGCTTCAGCTCAAGCTCCTGTGCAAAGTATGCCGGCGATAGATACTTGCTTTGGTTTTACCGGGCAAAGTCCTGTATCTTCACCGTTTACAGGCTCTATCTTTCCGTTTATGCCGTATAATCCATTTGGCTTTAATTCAATGATGCCTCAATCAGATTTTATGACTCAATTAATGTTGATGAGTATGATGTCTCCAATGTCAAGCGGTTTTTCAGGCATGCCGAATTTCTCTTTCAACACAAACACAAATTTACCTCAATTAAAAAATGTTTATAATCCGCAAGTAGGTAAAAATCTTGCCGAAGTCGCTTATGAAAATGCTTCTGCACAAAATACTCGTGGACGGTGTTTCCATGGAGTTAGAACGACTTTGGAACTCGCAGGTCTGTCTAATGGCGAAATAAGGGGCAAGGCTGCTTATCAGGCGGCTGATATGCTTGAAAATCACAAAAATTTCAAAGAAGTCAATGTAGATAGAAGTCAGTTGAATAATCTTCCTGCTGGGTGTGTCGTTGTATATAATCAATGTCCCGGACACCCGTATGGACATATAACAGTTTCTTTAGGTGATGGTAAAGCTGCCAGCGACCATTTTGAAAATGCAGTTGCAGGGCATTCTCAACTCTATGACCAGTATCGAGTCTTTGTGCCTGTCGGAAAGCATAAATCTTTTGATTCTAAATGTTGACATTTTGCCGACTATTAGTAATCTAAAATCTTTCCGATATCTTTTCTGAAAGTTTTTCCGTCAAATTTTACCAAATCAACTTCTTCATAAAGTTGGTTTATTGCTCGTGAAAAAGTATTTGCACAACGTGTTAGAGAAACTGCTCTTCCACCTGTTGTTACATATTCCAAATATTCATTTTTCTTTGTATTAAAGTGGGCAACTTGTGTTTCATCATCTAAATCTTCAAGCCCTTTTATAATAGAACCTTCTTTTCTGCCTGATGAAAGAACACATGATATTGCATATTTATCTGCAATACTAATTGCTTCATAATCATCAGCAAATGAACCGATTGCACAAGCTTGCATTATTTTAAATAAGTCATCATCTAATACTGCAAGGATAGCTTCACAATCCGGGTCTTGTATAAATGAATTAAATTCAAGTGCATAAATTTGATCTTGATTTGATAAAATGCAATCAACTCCGAAAATTCCAACGTAAGGTGTTTGCATTCTCTCTAAAGCATTTAATGTCGGATAAATTATTTGTTGCAAAACTTTTCTTTCAATTTGTTTTGTAATTTTATAATCTGGTGTATAAGCTCCCATTCCGGGTGTTATTGCTCCACCGTTTCCATCAAGTGAAAACTTATAATTAGCTACGCTACCCAAAGGTAATGCTTTATAACCATCTGTTACAACGTAAAATGAAAATTCGTGTCCAAAGGCATATTCTTCAATTAAAACTTTCTTTTCTCCGCTTGCAAACAAATCATCAATATAAGCTTCTGCAATTTGAGGGGTTTGGCAAACTAAAGTATTTTTACAATGTGCATGCTCATCTGTTTTTACAACAACAGGCATTGGCGAATTATTTACATAATCAACTGCAGTATTTTGTTTGTCAAAAATTCCAAATCTCGTGCAAGGTATGTGGTTTTTATACATAAACCGTTTTCCTGTTGATTTGAATGCACAAATTTCGGCACTTTGTGCTGTCGGTGCAAAAATAAGTTGATTATTTGCTTGAAATGCTCCCGCAATATTTGCTTTAATTGATTTTTCACCAGATGCGATTGTCAAATATATGTCATTTTCCATCGCAAAATTTAGCAATTCTTCTGTTGAATCTTCTCTGATATCAATTACTGTTGCAAATTCTTTTGTTGCATCATTTCCCGGAGCTACATATATTTCTCCGATTTCGTCTTGTTCTGATAGCTTTTTAGCTAAAGTATATTCTCTTGCAGAATTTCCGATAATTAAAATATTTTTTTTATTTTCGCTCTGCTCTTCTATTTCGTTTTTATTTTCAATTTCATTCATATAAAAATTATACTCTTTTCTCATCAAAATATACGATTTCTATTAATAAATCTTAACAAAAATACATTTTAACTTTATAATGGTTTACAAATAGTATTGTAAACCATGACTTATCGTGATTTTTCATTAAAACAAATAAGTAGGTATATTTCAGAAAGGGTATAAAATGGCAAATAGCATAGTTAACTTGTTTTCAAGAGCATTTATTGCACAGACACAAAATGTTCAGTCAACAACAGCATTAACAAGAAAAGCAAATAGCGGTAATAATCCGTTTATGAATGCAAGTTCTGTTAAAGCAAGTTTTTCAAGTAATTATGCAAAAAATACTCCTGTTGCAGGCGGATATTTCGCAGGATATTACAATAATAAGCCAAATATTGTAGGGC
>JAGOIO010000189.1 GCA_017995595.1 bacterium
AATGATAGTATTCTTATTTTTTGAAATCTTTTCTATCATTTTTTCTTCAAGTTCTCTAAAATATTTTTCAGAAAACTTTTCAAAAATATCAGAAATTTTTAGATTCTGTTCTTTTTCTATTTCTTTATCTATATCAATATAATCAAAATGCGATACTAATTTTGATAGTTTTTCGCCAATAAATGTTTTTCCGGCACCCATCATTCCCACAAGAACAATATTTAATCCTTCTTTAATCAAGATTAAACCCTCTATTGTATTTTAAGGAATTTTGGAAACTCTCTTTAATATCTCTAAGGTTATCGCTTCCAAATTTCTTTAAAAATTCATCAACTAAAACAGTTGCAATAGCTGCTTCCGCAACGACAGTACATGCAGAAACTGCACAAACATCAGACCTTTCAAAATGTGCTTCTGTTTCTTTTAAAGTCTTTAAATCAATAGTTCCAAGCGGAGTTTTCATTGTTGGAATAGGTTTCATACACGCTTTTACCACAAGATTTTGTCCGTTTGTCATTCCGCCTTCGAGTCCTCCGGCGTTGTTAGTTTTTCTTTTAATGTTGTCATCTTCTATGTAAAATTCATCATGAACTTTACTTCCGAGAATTTTTGCGACATCATTTCCCATTCCTATTTCTACAGATTTTATTGCGGGAATACTCATAACTGCTTGCGAAATTTCTCCGTCAAGCTTTCTGTCCCATTGAACATGTGAACCTAAGCCTATAGGAAGATTTTTGTATTCGACAACGAATTTACCACCCAGAGTATTGCCAATTTCTCTGGTTTCATCAATTTTAGCTTTAACTTTTGCTGTAAATTCTTCTTCAGTTAATCCTGAAGAACAAATCCCTCCAAGTTCTATAATTTTTGACGAACACTCAATTCCAAATTCTTTTAAAATAAGTTTTGCTACAGCACCAACTGCAACGTCCATCGCTGTTTTTCTTGCACTTGAGCGTTCCAATATATCTCTTAAATCTTTAGAGTTATATTTTACGCAACCTGCAAAATCCGCATGTCCAGGGCGGGGTTCGCTAAAAGACTTTTCTCCATGATATTCTTCGGTTGCTTCAACACTCATAATTGTTCGCCAATTTTCAAAATCTTTGTTCTTTATTTCAAGACAAATTGGAGAACCTGTTGTCAGTCCGTGTCTTACCCCAGACTTTATTTCAACTTTATCAGTTTCTATTTTCATTCGTCCGCCACGGCCATAACCACCCTGACGACGTTTTAACTCTGAATTTATAAAATCTATATCAATTTGAACCCCTGATGGAATGCCATCTATAATTGCATTTAAGCATTTTCCGTGAGATTCCCCTGAGGTTAAAAATCTGAAATTATTTAGCATTCTTGCTAGTCCTTATTTTGCGTATTTCAACAGAATTTGTTCTCTTGTTTGCATTAATTCTTCTGTTATTTGCCATTTTCCACCGATTTTTTCTACAACCATTATGGTCTTTAATCTTCCGCCACCTGTTGATGGTGTTCTGTATGAAACGATTTTATATCCTGAACCGTCTTTTGATACACTTATATTAGAATAATAATTTTTATAATGTCTTATTCTTGCAATCTTACTGCTAAGTATCATTTGATGTTTGTAATCTCTCATTGAAAATGTTGCATTGGCAAGTTGACCGTTTGGTTTTATGACTTGTCTTATAATTCTTGCATTTGGTGAATACATTCCAAGTAAAGAACTACTGTATGAATTAGCAGAATTTACGTAATTGTGAAAGAAAGCTAAGGCTTCTTGTTCGTTGGCATTTGCTCTTCCTTGTATTCCAAAACCAACAACCATTATAAATAACAATAATAATATTTTCTTTAAATTTCTCATTTTTTCCTCCATTTCGTCAATAATTCTACCATAAAAAAGAAAGCTTTACAATCCGTTACAATAATTAATTAAAAAAGGCAATTTTTTTAAAGTATATACCTTTATATATATACAGGATATAAAAGAGAGAGAAAAAAGATGATAGCAGCAACTCAACAAATGAATAATAATAGAGATGGTAATGGTAGCTTCAAACCACTAAAACGTAAAAGAAGAGTGGTAAAGAAAGCTACAGAACCTGAATTTTCATATTTAAAAAATACAGATTTCAGAATGAAATTCAACCAATCAAAAGACCCAATCTATGCAGCATTTGATTTCTTGGAAAAAAGAACAGTTGCTCAATTAGCTGGAGATTTTGTAAAAGATACATTTTTTGAAATTACTAATTTCGTTTCAAAAGTTGTAAAATAAGATTTAATTAACAGGATAAGGGAATAAGGTTTAGGAAAAATTTAGCCACAATCAAAGATTGTGGCTTTTTATTGCATAAATTTTAAATTTTTAAAAATTCTTTTTATTCATCATCTAAAGTTGGTCTAAGAAGAATAATAGAATTTAGATTTAATTGTAAGAAGTTATGGTATTCAGTTCTTCGGTTAGGAATCAGTCTATGCGTAACCTCGCAATCTTTAATTGCGACAAAACGCTTTTGACCATTCAAAATATCAGATAAAACTCTGTTTCTTCTTCCAGTTCTTGGCATAAAAACAAAACCTTTTATTTCATAATCTTGAGTTACAACGAGAACTCTTTCTGACCAAACCCCTGTAACAAAATC
>JAGOIO010000049.1 GCA_017995595.1 bacterium
GTAACAGATACAATAACAGCGATGCAAAGTGCAACTGCACAATACAAAGCTTCTACATCAACTACATCAAAAGAAATAACAGGTGATGACTTTTTGCTATTAATGACAAAACAACTTGAAAATCAAGACCCTATGGATCCGACAAGCACATCAGATTTATTAGCTCAAGAAGCACAATTCACATCATTAAGCAAAACAGAAGAAATGACAAAGAGCATTGAATCTAACAATGGAGTAATGCAAGCCTTGTCAATGGTAGGTGCAACAGTAACGGTAAAAGATTCAACAGTTAAAAGCGGATACTCAACAGGAGTTGTATCATCAGCAACACTTAATGGCAGTGATTCAAAAATTATAATAGGTAATAACGCTTATGCGGTATCAAACGTTGTAAATGTTGCTCCGACGACGACAACAACCGACAGTTCAACATAATTTTGTGATACTCTCAATCACAAAATAACCTTAAATCAACACAAAGTTTAAAACATAGGCAATAAAGGAGGAAAAATGTCGCAAGCACTTTACACATCAATGGGTGGTATCGCAGCAGCTACCAACTCATTATCCGTTGTATCAAACAACATTGCGAACATGAACACTATCGCATTCAAAGAATCAACCGTAACTTTTGAAAACTTATTTTCAAATACGATTTCTTCAGGTAGTGCAGCTACATCAACAACCGGTGGTACAAACCCAATGCAAATCGGATTAGGTACAAAAGTTAGTACTATTGAAACAAACTTTTCAAATGGTACTTGGACTTCAACCGGTAATTCATCAGATATGATGATTGACGGAAGTGGTTATTTCACAGTAGAATCACCAACCGGCAAAGTTTATTATACAAGAGACGGTCAGTTTACACTTGATAACGAAGGTAACTTAGTTACCGCAGGTGGTTATAAAGTTCTTGGAACATCATCTTTATATAGTGCAACAAGTTCAGGAACATCAGTTAACGTACCAAGTAGTATCGTATCAACGGTTCAAGCTTATCAAGGAGACTTGAGTAAAGTAAAACTTACTGAATTAAATCACTGCGATTTAACATCAGGTAGTTTGAAATTCAGCGTTACAGATAAATCAACAACGCCAAGTACAACAAATAACTATACGGCAAATATAAACGTAACAGCTAATGGTACAGATACAACATTAGAAGATATCGTAAATCAAATATCTGCATCACTTGGAACAGGTTCAGGTGTAACAGTAGGTATTGGTGCCGCAGGAACTGCAAATGCAGGTAAAATTACATTTACGGTTGATGATCCGACAAATAAAACTATTTCGTTTTCATCTTCATCAACATCAAACTTCTTAGGACAAACCGGTATCGGTTCTGCAAAAATGGACTCCGCTTCCGGTGTAATCTCTACAGAGATTTTGGACTATCAAGTTGAAATTGACCCTGTAACCAGTATGGATAGTTCAATATCCGAAACAGGTTACAGTATTTCAGAAGATGGTGCGATAACCGTTACTTATTCAAATGGTGATACTTTATCAACAACAGTAAACTCCGATGCAACAACTTACGGTTTTAAATATACAACATCATCAGGTGTTGTTATATGTAGTGATACAACAGATACAACAACAACATCTCACTGTAACGTTAACAAGAACGTCGCAGAACCCGCAAGTTTAAGGCTTCAACTAGCAACCGTAACCAACCAAAACGGTTTCCTATCAATGGGTAGCAACCTGTTCTCCGCAGGTCCGGACACAGGTACAATCATTTATACAATCGCTAACTCAATGGGTTTAGGTAAAATTCAATCAGGTGGTTTGGAAGCTTCTAACGTTGATATCTCCGAACAATTTTCAAACATGATTTTGGCTCAACGTGCCATCGAAGCAAACTCAAGAGTATTCTCCGCAGCGAACGACACTCTTCAAACAATCGTTCGTTTAGGTCAATAATCCTAAAATTTAAAAACCCATGCTAAAGGCATGCCCTTTGGCATGGGTTTTTTATTTATTTTTCAAATGTTAACAAATATTACAGAATATTAAGCTATATAAATTCGGTGAAAACCATGTCCAATCATGGTTTTTGGGGAACGACCGAAACGCAATAAGGGTACAAAAAACAAATAGTTGTCCTCTCGAAAAAGTTAGAATATAATTGATATATACCGAACGTATCGGTATAGAAATCTTGTAAGGTTAAGATAAATGAGTAGCGTAAAAGAAAATCTCTTAAAAATACAAGAGAACATTGCACCTTATACACCAAAAATAATTGCAGTTACAAAGTATTTCGACGAGAGTAAGTTAATAGAAGCTTATAATGCAGGGCTTAGAGACTTTGGAGAATCAAGAGTACTTCAGGCAATAGATAAGATAAACAAATTACCTGAAGAAATTCGTAAAAATTCTACATTTCACATGATAGGACATTTACAAACAAACAAAGTGTCAAAAGCGGTAGGCTTTTTTGATTATATTCATTCGGTAGATTCATTAAAGTTAGCAGAAGCAATTTCAAAAACTGCTACTGAAAAAAATATCGTTCAAAAAATATTTATTCAACTAAATAATGCAGAGGAAGAGCAGAAATATGGTCTTTCCAGAGGATTTATTGAAGAGGTGTTTAGAGGTATTATAACAATGAAGAACATCGAAGTTGTCGGGGTCATGAACATAGCACCGATGTTGGTGGAAGAAGGTCAGTTAAAAGAATTATTTGAAGATGTCGTAAAAGTTAGAGACAGTTTGCAAGACAAATTCAAATACCCGTTAAAAGAAATTTCAATGGGAATGAGTAACGATTATGAAATTGCAGCTCAATGCGGAGCAACAATGTTAAGAATCGGAAGAAGATTATTCAGTTAGTTATTAAGCGAATAAAAAAAAATCTAAAGTAATGTAAGATAAAATAAAATAATGTGGAGGAACGATAGTGGCAGTTACAGACAAAATTAAATCAATTGTTGGTTTTTTAACACAAGGATTTGAACAAAGAGACGATGAAGATATTTTTGACGATATGTCAGAAGAAATGGAAGAAGCTTATCCAACAGAGGGTACTGTTGCGTTAAAGCCTGCATACTCTTATAGAGATGAAAGACAAAACCAAAACGATTTAAAAGTAGTTGCTCACCCTAACTACAAAGGTTATGAAGTTATGGTTATTGAACCTCGTTCTTTCGGCGAAGCTGGTCAAATCGTTCAAAATCTTAAAGAAAGAAAAACAATTGTTCTTAATCTTCATTTATTAGATAAAGAACAATCACAAAGAACTATCGACTTCGTTTGCGGTGCAGCTCACGCATTAAGCGGAACACCTCAAAAAGTTGGCGATATGGTTTTCGTATTCACACCTTGCAACGTTACATTATCAGTTGATGCAACTGCAGGTACAAATAAGTTCAGAGATTCTTTATGGAATCAACCTCAATAGCTAAACTATTGAGATTTGGAGATAGTTGTAAAATTTAAGGAACTCAAAATTGAGTTCCTTTTTTTTTTGCAAATTTTTACTATAAACTTATTTTCTTATCAAAGGTATCAATCGCACTTTGTTTTACCTGTCCAGCTTAATCCTGTACAATGTAAATAGTCCATATTTTCATTATAAAGCACCCAAGCTGTACACCCACGACCGTTTCTGTATTCACTGCTGTCCTTATCACAATAAGTTTCAAAAGGTCTTATTGTATCAACACTGGCACCTGAAGGCAATAACTTTCCATTTGCAAGTAAAGAAAAATCAAAAGTATCAACGCCCCACTGATTTGGCTTTTTTTGACCGTTAATATCTACAATGAACATACCGACAATAGCTGAATCGGCTGTATAATGTAAATTTTGAGCATAAGCATCAAAACTTATTGAAGTACCATCAGATAGCAACACTCTTGAAAAAGATGTATCTAAATCAGAATAATCATTTGCAGCAACCACAGTACCATTTAATATTTTATACTTTCCTGAATAAAAACACCCGGATTTATCAGTTCCACAATTTTTTAATACATTCAAATATGAAACAAATTTCTGCATAACAAGGTCAGAACCTGCATCATCATCGGAAATTGTACCCCAATCTGAAATCTCGCCCTCATCATTTATCGCTCTTGAATACGCATTTTGTAAAACAGAATAAACTTTTTTTAATTTAGAAATAGATTCTCGTTCTTGCGTTTTTTGCATAAGAGTAGGAATAGTCAATGCTGCAACCACACCTATAATGCCAAGCGTTATTAATACTTCAGCTAACGTAAATGCTAAGAACTTACTAAAAGGCTTACCTTTAGAGAGTTTTACCCCCCCCCCCATGGGCATAATTCAGTAATAGCAGTATTCTTTAGCATATTCTTATTCCTCATTTTAGTTGTAATACATCTATTATACCACTTTTTAAGAGTAATTACAACATTGTCCCCGACCTTTTATTTTTGAGCAATTATTACTTAACGAAACGACGGCAGAGCTAAGCGGTTGTTTGAGTGAAGCGAGTTCGCTTAGCTTCTTGTTGAGTTTAGAAATAATTAGTGATGAAATATCCGGTCGGTGGTTTTCCCTCCAGCTTTTTTCATAAAAAGGTGGATAAGAAAAGTTCGTCGATATAAAAAGAAAGAATGAACTTTATATTTATTAAAAATATTTATGTCTAAGGATATACAAAAGAGCCAAGTATTAAATACTTGGCTCTTAAATGATTTATACTAAGACTTTTTAATTTATCGAATTATTTCTTTCTTCTATCTTTTGTCTGGTTTTTTCAAGGCTCTCTTCACGTTCTCTGATAGCTTTTTGTCTTGATTTATTCCAGAAGAAATAGACAGGTAAACCTGCTAAAGTAATTAAGAATCCAGGAAGTGTTGTCATAGGTTTATAAATACTTAAACAAGCTACAATATATGTTGATATAAGAATAAAAGTGATTGAATAGAAGTTACTTATTCTTGTTTCTTTTGGAGTATCAGGGAATTTTTTTCTAAATACATAAATACCAAACATAGTAATTATGTAGAAAATCAATGAAGCATATATTACGAAATCCAAAAGCTGAGTATAATTTCCCCAAACAATCAACGCACCAACAAGAGCAAATTGAGCCCAAAGTGAATTAACAGGAACTTTTGTTTTTCTGTTAATAGCAGCCAGACCTCTAAAGAACAATCTGTCCTTAGCCATTTGATAATAAACTCTTGCTCCGGTCATAACCATACCGTTTGCAGCACCAAAAGCAGATATCATAATAATAACCGCAATAGCAACCCTGCCGACTTCGCCAAAAATTGCACTCATAGATGCAGCGGCAACAATATCTTCAGGAGCATGCTGAATAGCAATTAATGGAGTTGTAACGACATAAATAACATTTATCAATTCATACAAAATAACAACCATACCTACACCAAGTGCAAGAGCTTTTTTTACATTTTTTTCAGGTTCTTTAATTTCGCCAGCAATAAAAGTAATATTATTCCACGTAGTTGAAGCAAACAAAGCACCAACCGTAGCGGTCGATATTTTAGCAAGTTCGCCCCAATTTAAGTTATGAGGAACAAACATGTGCCAAGAGAAATTCGCTTGAATAATATGCCAATTTAAGCCAAAGAATAAACCGCAAACAATAATTGCCAAAATTGAAAGCAACTTTGTAGCCGTAAAAATATTTTGAGTAATAATTCCACAATCAATACCTCTGGAATTAATATAGGTAATAAGCAAAACCGTCAAAAGTCCAAACAACTGTTGAGCAGAAAAATGTATAGCACCGAATTGGAACAAAATAATTTTTTCACTCAAGCAAGGAAGCAACAAACCTGCAAATTTAGCAAAAGCGACACAAATTGCAGCAATAGTTCCAGATTGAATTACCAAAAATAATGTCCACCCAAAAAGAAAGGCGAGTTTATCACCAAAAATCTTTTTAAGATACATATACTGTCCGCCTTCATCGGTGATATTAGTAGCAAGTTCGCCATAAGCAATAGCACCACAATAGCTTACGAAGCCGGCTAAAGCCCAAACGACAAGCAATAAAAAGGCTGATTGAACTTGTCTGCTTATATCAGCAGAAACAAGAAAAATGCCACACCCTATCATTGAGCCTGCAACAATAGATATTGAGTCAGTTAAAGACAAACTTCTTTTCATTTCGGGATTACTCATATTTCCTCTTTCCTTTTCCTTACAGCTGTTATATTTCGGGATAACGCATAAAAATAAGCATTTTGCTCATTTACTACAATTATAATTTAAACAAAAGTCTTTGTAAAGAAAAGGGGGCATTCTTGATTACAATTTTTTAAGAACCTTTTCTAATCTGCTTAGTTTTTTTAAATCTGTTCCCAAGCCACACAAAAGCATTGTAGATATTTCATTTGTCTTTTCATCTTCGATTTTATAATTTTCAAAAAGAATTTCTGACAATTTAGTACCTGACATTTTTTTCGATTTGATAACAATCTTTGTAGGGTCATGAGTTAAATCAAACAAGCCGTCGAAAAATTCTACGGTATCAATTTTTGATTTCAAATCTTCGATATTGTTAACTAATTCAAGAATTTTAGCTCTACCACGTTTTGAATTTAAGTAATCTATATTTTTTTCAATACTTGCGAGAAGCGGATAAGACGGACTGGTTGTCGTTACTAAATTTAAAGCTTCTGTAGGATTTATATCACATTGAGAATGTAAAAGTGCAGTAGGATTTAGCCCACCTGCAGTTTTGTGCAACGATTGCACAACAAAATCAGCACCCAAATAAAGTGCAGATGTCGGAAGTTTATCACAAAACGGATACAAAGCTCCGTGAGCTTCATCAACAATCAAATATACTCCATACTTTTTACATAAATCACTTATTGCTTTAATATCAGAAATATTTCCCTCATACGTCGGAGAGGTAACAATTATTGCAGATATTTCACCGTTTGTTTTCAAAAGTCCTTCCAAAACATCAACAAAAACCCCGCCATTTATTCCCCAATCAGGAATTTTATCAACATCGTAAAAAATAGGTTCTGCACCAGCAAGTTTTACCGCATTTCTGTGGCATTTGTGAGATTCTCGCCATATCAAAACTTTATCATTCTTTTTTACGCATGACAAAACCGCACTTAAAATGCCAGACGTAGAACCGTTTGTTAAAAATTTTGTAAATTTTGTTTTATATATTTCAGAAGCCTTTTTCTCACATTTTAAAAGTTCTTCTTGGGGATTATACGCATCAACCTCTGAAATATCATACTTATATAAATGCCTTAACTTTTTAAAGATACAAAGCCTCTGAGAATGAGAGGGAGTTGTAAACAAAGTATATTCATTTTTTTTCTTTAATAAATTTATTAAGCTCATTAATTTTATACATTTTCTTTTGTTAACTGTAAATCTTCAATCGTTGACATCTTTTCTAAAGCACCTGCAATAATACCGTTAAACGCAGTAACCACTTCTGGATCAAACTGTTTTCCAGATTGTTCGTTTATAATTTGCATAGCTTGTTCATGAGATAAGCTTTCCCTGTAAGAACGCTTTGAAACCATACTATCATAAGCATCTGCAACCGAAATTATTTTTGAACTTAACGGAATTTCATCACCTTTTGCACCATTTGGATAGCCATTACCGTCATAGCGTTCATGGTGATATCTTATAATTTCAACAACATCTCTCAATTGTTTAATATCTTCCAATATTTTTATTCCGTCATTAACATGTTGTTTTACAATATCATATTCTTCCGCAGTCAACTTGCCTGTTTTATTTAATATTTCTTCAGGCACACCTATCATTCCTATATCATGCAAAAGCCCTGCAAGCTCCAACTTCCCGATTTCTGCAGGAGAAAATTGAAAACAATTAACCATTTGCATAATAAAAAATGTAACCCTTTTGCTACGACCCAAGGTAAAAGAGTCCTTTGCTTCCAAAGCTTCAACAATAGCATTTATTGTTCCTGAAAACAACTCTTTTAAATCAACAATCAATTTATCATTTTCTTTTTTTAATTGATAATATTCTATGGCTGAATGAATTACCATTAATAATTCAGCAGGTTCCCACGGTTTTTTAATATATCGGTAAATTTTTGCATCATTAATTGCATTTATTAAAATATTTGAATCAGAATATGCTGTTACAAGCAATCTTACAGCTTTTGGTCTTACTTCATAGCTTTTTTTAAGGAATTCAACGCCGTCCATCTCGGGCATTTTGTGGTCTGATATAATTATATCTACAAAATTTTCTTCCAACATTTGCAAAGCATGCTCTGGTGAAGTCGATTTTATTATATCAAATTCCTGTCTTAAAACACGATATAACAAATTTAAGTTATCTTCTTCATCGTCAACTATTAAAACTTTGTATTTATTACTCATAAATTACCTTCAAATTAAATATCTTTTTCTTTTTTTAAAGCTAT
>JAGOIO010000050.1:0-4333 GCA_017995595.1 bacterium
AGTTTATTATCGCACACTCAAAAACATATTGCAAGTATATATATTTTTTCGTATTATTTTGTCCTTTTCAAAGTAATCTTGCCTTTTGTGAAATCCTGTCAAAAAAACAAAATTCCATTCAAAAATCTTATTTTAAAACTTTTGATGCTTGATTATTGATTCTTTAAATATTGTTTGTTTTTAACTTTTGTCCTTTTATTTTTATTATTTTTTAAGATCTATTCAATTATTCAGTTTAAAGAATAATCATATTTTAAATTTCTTCTTCATATATCATATTTTTATTAAATTCTTCTCTATCTAGGAATGGATACATATCTTCAAGTGTCGAAGATATCATTGTCCCGTCTTCAAGTTTTCTTGATGATAGTTTCGGGCTAAAACTATATTCTTTTTTTATCACTACTTCACAGATAATACTCTCGTCTCTATTAAATATATCGTCTAGTCGTTCTTCTATTTCTGAACTCTTTTCTATTTTCACACTCTTTATTCCAAAACCTTTTCCTATTTCTGTAAAATCAGGGGTGCTAACTCCGCTACTTGCTCCACTTCCTGTCATTTCACCTGCAAAAAAGTTCTTCTGCGTTTGTTGTATTGAAACATATCCGTTATTTTTTAGTACAAAAATCTTTATGTTTAATCCGTTATGTTTTATCGTTTGAAGTTCTTGCAAATTCATCATTATAGAACCGTCGCCTTCAAAACATACAACGTTTCCTTTTCCCATTGTCTGAACTCTTGCTCCTATTGAGGTCGGTAAGGCATAGCCCATTGAAGCATCTCCTGAATTCATTATTATTCTTTCGCCATTTACTTTTCCTGTTTGAAATATACATATTGACGGTGTTGCATTCGCACTTACAAGAATATCTCCTTTTCCTAGACGTTCTGTTAATTTTCTCGTAAAATAATATGGATTTATATTTTCATCAATTATTTGATATTCTTTCGTATTTTCAAATGAATATTTATTCTTTCTCGCTTTGCACCACTCATTCCATTTTAATTTTGGCTGTGCTTCACAAGTTTTATTCGCAAGTTGTGGTAAAAAATCTTTTAAATTAGCACAAATTCCCATGTCAACTCGTGCTGTCGGTTTTTCCAATTCTGCTTTGTCAATATCAATTACAATTTTATATGCTTTTTTCCCATAATTTTCCCAGTTATAACTTATTTGTCTAATGTTATTTCTCGTTCCGAGTGAAAGTATTAAATCTGAATTTTGCAGTATAAAATTACCGGCTCTTTGTCCGATTGTTCCAATTCTACCCATATAGTATGGATTATTGTCATTTATAATGTCAATTCCATTGAAAGTGGTTAAAATCGGTATTTTTAATTTTTCTACAAGTTCTAAAAATGCTTCTTTTTGCTCTGAAAGGCGTATTCCATGTCCTGCAACAATTACAGGTCGTTTGGAAGTCTCTAATTTTTGCAAAATATCTTCAATTTCTTTTGAATAATCTTTTGATAGTTCTTTGGGTGGGATAAAATCTATTAATTCATTTTCTTCTACAATTGCACATTGTACATTCATTGGAATATCAAGCCAAACAGGAGCTTTTCTACCTGTTGTTGCTTCAAAAATGGCCTTGTCTAAATGATATTTTATCTCTTTTGGTTCTGTAATCATTTTTGCATATTTAGTTATTGGTGTTACGATGCTTATTATATCCACTTCTTGGTCGCCAAGTTGTCTTAATTTTAATTTTTTACAACTTGAAATAGTAGTTGAAGTTTTCACTTGTCCTGAAATGTAAAGTACGGGAACTGAATCTGTCCATTGTCCAAAAACTCCGTTTAAGCAGTTTAAACCACCAGGACCTGTTGTTACGTTCACAACTGCAAGTCCTTGTTTTACTCTTGCAAATCCTTCTGCTCCCATAGCACAAGCTTGTTCATGGTGGTTACAAATATATTTTAATTGCTTTCCAAAACTGTTATTAAGGTGCATAGCTCCGCCACCTGAAACCATAAATATTTGCTCTGTTCCATATACTTCTTTTAATCTTTTGGCTATATAATCAGAAACTTTAATTTGCATAAATTTCCCTCTGTTTATTTAATATTTTAAGTATTTTATCATATTATTAATCTTCCGTCAAACAAATATAACGGTGGTATAATTTGTATAAGCAGGAGAAATTATGAAAATGTCAATATGCGGAAAACAGAAGAAAATCCTTTTGACTGGTGGTAGTGGGTTTATTGGTCAAAATATTTTAGAAAGCTTTTTAGCTGAAAAATATCTTATAACTGTTCCAACGCATTCACAATTGGACTTGTCTAATACTAATAGTGTGGATAACTTTTTTAAGGATAAATCTTTTGATTGCGTTTGGCATACCGCCGGTAAGCCGGGGCATAGAAATTCAAGCGATTTGTCAAATTTAGTCTATACAAATTTAAGAATTTTTGAAAATCTGGAACGAAATAAAAGTCATTTTAAAAAATTTATTAATTTTGGTTCTGGAGCAATTTATAATACTGATTTTGATATTACAAATGCAAGTGAAGCTCAAAGATTTAATAAAATCGGAACAAAAGACCATGATTTTTGCAAATATGTTATTGCAAAGCAAATGGAACATTTAGAAAATTTTATTGATATAAATATTTTTGGAATTTTTGGTAAATATGAAGATTGGGAAATAAGATTTATTTCTAATGCGATATGCAAGGCAATTTTCGATATGCCGATAACGCTTCGTCAAAACAGAGCTTTCAGCTATTTATACGTTGAAGATTTAATGCCAGTTCTAGAACTTTTGACAGAAAATGATTTAAAATATAATTCTTATAATATTGTACCAAGTCAAAAAACAACGCTTTTAGCTCTTGCGGAACTTGTAAAGAAGATAAGCGGAAAAGACTTAGATATAAAAGTTGGAAAGAATGGTATGGGACTTGATTATACAGGCGACAATTCAAGACTCTTAACGGAATTTCCTGATTTGAAATTTACAATGTTGGAAAAAGCTGTGTTTGAGTTGTATAATTATTATGAAGAAAATCGTGAGAAGATTGATTCAAAAAAGCTTTTAGTTGATAAATAAGGAACAGCGATGCTACTTACTGCAAAAAAGATAAAAAATGTAATGTTTGATTTAGACGGAACACTTATAAACTCAGAAAAAGATGTTTCAAGAATCTTAATTCAAATGGTTAATAAAAATGGTGGAAATTTGAGTGCTGATACAAAGATAAAATTAGGTCCACCGTTAATTGATATGATAAAAATTTCTGCACCTGATTTGACAGAAGAACAGGCTTACAATGCGTGGCGTGAATACGGAGATGTTTACAAAAATGATGATTTACCCGAAACAAAACCGTATGATGGAATTATTGAACTTTTAAAACAGCTGAAAGCTTTAAAAATAAATGTTTTTATTGTAACTTATAAGCCCAAAGATTTGGCAGTTGATATTTTAGACAGATTTTTTAAAGGTTTATATCTAGATATATTGACTCCGACTGAGATTGAAAATTTTTCTCAGGGAAAAACGAAAACCGACATGTTGAAACTTTTATTTGACAGATATAATCTTAAAGCAGAAGAGTCGCTGATGGTCGGTGATGCAGGAACTGATATTTCGGGCGGGCAAAATGCAGGAACTTATGCGATAGGCGTTCTGTACGGACATGGTGAAGCCGAAGAACTTTCTAAGGCTGATTTTAAAGCTAAAAATGTTCAAGAACTTGAAAAAATAATTTTGGAACTAATATAAGGAAAATTTTTAATGATAAATAATAATATTTTTGAAGATTTATTTGTACTAGAACTTGCAAACAATCACTGGGGAAGTGTTGAGCGAGGGAAAAAGCTTATTACTGATTATTCAAGAATAGTGCGTTTTAATAATATAAAAGCTGCTATAAAACTCCAATTTAGAGATGTTGACAATTTTATTCATAAAAATTTTGTCGGGCGTGATGACATAAGATATATCAAAAAATCTCTAAAAACAAAAATGTCTTATGATGAGTATGGAACATTAATTGAGGCTATTAAAAAATCAGGTTGTATTACTATGTCAACTCCGTTTGATGAGGCTTCAGTTGATATGTGTGTTAATTTGGGTGTCGAAATTATAAAAATCGCATCTTCTGATATAAATGACTGGGTTTTAATTGAAAAAATTGCAAAGGCAAGAAAGCCTGTAATAGTTTCAACAGGAGGTTCTTCCCTGAAAGATATTGATGATTTGGTAAAATTCTTTGATAACAGAAATATTCCGCTTGCAATAAATCATTGTGTTTCTATTTATCCGTCTGAAAAATGTGAGTTGGAATTAAATCAAATTGATTTTTTGAAAAAGCGTTATCC
>JAGOIO010000050.1:4433-8394 GCA_017995595.1 bacterium
TCGCTCTTGCTTTTGTATAGTCTAAACTTTGAGGTGAAGATAATCTCATTATTCTTACGAAATAAACTTGAGCTTCACCGTATTGCTTTGAGTTGATAAGCTCATTCCCTACATTAAAACAATTTTTAATTATTTCTTTTTCAGGATTTAAGTATGTTTCTAATTTTAAAATAAGTTCTTTATATTTGTCTTTTTCTTCAGGTCTAAGTATTGAATAATTTTTGTATTCATCTATTGCATCATAGAACTGACAATTTTTAATATACTCTTCTGCTTTTTTCAAATGCTCGTCTATTAAATATTCATTCTTGTTTATATATGGCTTTATTTTAAGCAATCGTTGATTTGCTTTATAATATTCTTGTTTATTATTGATTAAGAAATTCATGTACTTATAATAGTAGCAGTATGCATAGTCAAATTGACGTTTCATATCATAAGCAACAGCAAGATTTGAATAAATTTTTTCATAATCAGGTTCGATATGTAATGCGGTTAACCAGTATTTTATAGCTAAGTCAAAGTTCTTATCACCAAAGAAAATACTGCCTAAGTTTAAATTTACTTTTGACAAATTAGGATAGTTTGCAAGAGCTTTAAAATAATATTCGCCTGCTTGTTTAGGATTATTCTCACTATGAAGCTTTGCTCCGATTTGCAAACATTCGTTTGCTACCTGAAAGCAGTTTTGTATTGTATTTTTAACTCTTTTGTATTCTTCAGAATTTTTATCAGTTTCATATTTTAAATATTTTTCAAAATATCTTATAGCTTCAAATCGCATACCTTTTTCGTTGAAAGCAACCGCTAGATTTAAACTCGTAACGCTGTCTTCCGGTCTGGAAATAAGAGCTACTGTCCACATTGAAATAGCTTTTTCAACTTTTTTTTGTGCATAATAATAATTACCCAAATTTGCATAAGCAAAAGACTCTTTCGGGTCAAGCGAAATTGCTCTTTCCCAAGCTTTTACTGCACCTTGCGTATTATGCTGTTTGTAGTAACAATTCCCGAGTTCTACGTATAGCTTTGAATCTTCGCCTGAATTTAATGTTTCATTGATAAGCGAAATAGCTTCTTCATATTTTCCTGCGGAATATTTGTCGCTAACTCGAGCTAAAATTTTAGCTAATTCCATGCTTCTATACTCACGATTTTCTAATCAACATAAAAGAGTTTAATAAATAAAAAACACTACAATTCTATTATAACTCTAAATCGTCTAAAAGTTTAGTGTTTGATGACAAATTGTTAACAGTTTCTTCTGCAAGAACGTCTGTAACGCCGTTTTCAAAAAGGTTTTGAACCATTTCGTTATGTGAAGTATCTTCAGGATTTGATAGGGCTAATGTTGTAAAATTCTTAATATCGGTATCACGTTGATATAATTGCATAGCCTGTGATGAAATATTTGTTTCATCAATAAATAAACCTTTATCAACATTAGAATAGGCATTTTTAATGGGGTTAGTTACACCAAAAACCTCATTATTTTTCTCTACCTGAGAATTAAGTATTCCGTTATTTGTTATTCCGTTTAACATAATTTCCCGATATTCTATTCCTACGTTAGTATTATGCAATATTTTATACGCTCTTGTCATTAATCTTTGGGTTTAAAAGTATTAATCCGTTGGTCTATATGTTCTAAATTTTTTATTTTATTTGCCAAAATAATATATTTCTTATAAGATAAGAGCATATTGAAATGAAAAGAGGTTAAACTATGTTAGACATCAAATTAATCAGAGAAAATCCCGACAAAATCAATGAATTATTAAGAAGAAGAAATCCTGATTTATCGGTTGATGAAGTTATAAAAATAGACGAAGAGCGAAGAGCCATTCAAACTCAAGCAGATGAACTTAGAGCAAAGCGTAAAAAAGAATCACAACAAATCGGTATTTTGAAGAAGAATGGTGAGAATACTGATGCAATCCAAGCTGAAATGAAGAAAATCGGTGAGGATATAAAAGTTTTAGAAGAAAAACAAACAGAATTAGATGACAAGCAAAGAGACTTGTTGCTTCATATTCCAAACACTCCAGATGAAACAACTCCAATAGGAGCATCAGAAGATGAAAATGTTCCTGTAAAATATGTTGGTGAACCGCCAAAGCCAAATTTTGAACTAAAAGCTCACTGGGATTTAGTTGAAGAAAAAGGGCTTGTTGATTTTGAACGTGGTGTAAAACTTGCTCAATCAAGATTTCCGCTATATACCGGCAAAGGTGCAAGATTGGAACGAGCTATAATAAACTTTTTCTTAGATGTTCATACTGAAACTCAAGGATATCAAGAAATTTTGCCTCCTGTCTTGGTTAACTCAAACTCAATGACAGGAACAGGTCAATTGCCAAAATTTGCAGAAGATATGTATAAGTGTGAAAATGATGATTTGTACTTGATTCCGACCGCAGAAGTTCCGGTTACAAACATTTATAACGGTGAAATTCTTGCAGAAGATGACTTGCCAAAGTATATGACAGCATATACTCCTTGTTTTAGACGTGAAGCAGGTTCTGCCGGTAAGGATACTCGTGGATTAATTAGAGTTCACCAATTTAATAAGGTTGAGCTTGTAAAGCTTACAACTCCTGAAACGAGTAAAGATGAACATGAAAAATTAACTCGTGATGCTGAAGCTATGCTTGAAATGTTGGAACTTCCTTACAGAAGAGTTGCTCTTTCAACAGGTGATATCGGATTTTCAGCAAATAAATGCTTTGACTTAGAGGTTTATATGCCTTCATATAATGGTTATAAGGAAATTTCAAGTTGTTCAAACTTTGGCGATTTCCAAGCCAGAAGAGCTAATATCAGATACAAAGAAAAAGCTACAGGAAAAACAAGATTTGTTCATACTCTAAATGGTTCAGGTCTTGCTGTCGGAAGAACTTTTGCCGCTATTATAGAGAACTTCCAACAAGAAGACGGAACAATTTTAATTCCTAAAGTTTTACATAAATATACAGGATTTGATAAAATTTAGTTTAAAAATATCTCTTCATGGCTTAATATGTTATAATTAAGCCATGAAGATTAAATCCTTAAAACTAAAAGATTACAGAAATTGCAAAGATATAGAGCTTAACCTTGATAGCGAAAAAGTTTTGATTATCGGAAAAAATGCCCAAGGGAAAACAAATATCTTAGAAAGTATATTCTTTCTTTCCACTCTGAAAAGTCAAAGGACATCAAATAATACAGAGTTAATTAATTTTAATGCAAATTCTGTTGCGATAAATGCGGTTGTTGAAAAGGCTGACACTGAAATTGAGTTAGATTTTTCTTATACGCAAGACAAGAAACGTGAGCTAAAAGCAAACGGATTAAAAACTCGCCCAAAAGAGTTTAAAAGTGCTATGAAAACGGTACTTTTTTCTACTGCGGATTTACTTTTGCTTAGAGGAACGCCGTCTGATAGAAGAAATTGGTTGGATACTGCTATTTCGCAAGTTTATCCTGCTTATGAGGAACGGCTTTCAAAGTATAATAAAATAAGAACTCAAAAAAACAATTTTTTAAAGGAATATGATGGAAACGAGACTTTGCTTGAGGTTTATAATGAGCAATCTGCAATTTTAGGTAGTAATATCATATATTTAAGATTAAAATTTTTAAAAGAGATGGAAAGATTAGCCGGAGAAAAGCATTCTACAATAAGTCAAGACGAAAAGTTGTCAATAAAGTACGATTGTCATTTTTTGCCTGAGGAAAAAGAAAATTTAACAGTTGAAGAGATTTTGCAAAAATTCAGAGAAAGACTTGTCGAAAGAAAAGAGCTTGAAATAATCAGAGGACAAAGCCTAGTAGGTCCACATAGAGATGACATAATATTTTTTATTAATAAGGCAGAAGCGACGAAATTTGCATCGCAAGGACAACAGAGAACGGTAGTTTTGTCTTTAAAACTTGCCGAATTGGATATTATTACAGAGAAATTTGGTGAAAGTCCTGT
>JAGOIO010000190.1 GCA_017995595.1 bacterium
TACCTTGAAGATAGCATGATTGTTACAAATTGCGGATTCTATAAAGAATTTAAGCGAACATTAAAATTAGTACAAGATGACAATAAAGAGAATAATAAATAATGAAAAATATAACATTAATTCCCGGAGATGGAATCGGACCTGAAATAACTAAAGCTGTTACTGATATAATTTCTGCAACAGGATTAGAAATTAATTGGGACATTCAAAACGCAGGTGCTGACGTAGTCGAAAAAGAAGGTTCTCCGCTTCCTCAACGAGTTTTGGATTCTATAATGAGAAACAAAGTTGCTCTTAAAGCTCCTGTAACAACTCCTATTGGCAAAGGCTTTCGTTCCGTTAATGTTCAACTTAGAAAAGCTCTCGATTTATATGCAAATTTACGGCCTTGTAAAAACATGCCAAGTGTAAAAACAAAATTTGATAATGTGGATATTGTTGTTGTGAGAGAAAATACTGAAGATTTGTACGCAGGAATTGAAAGGCAAATAGATGAAAATTCCGCAGAAAGTATAAAAATTATTACCAAAAATGCATCTTTAAGAATAGCAGAATTTGCTTTTAACTATGCAATTAATAATAATAGAAAAGAAGTTTGTGCCGTAACAAAAGCAAATATATGTAAACTTTCTGATGGTTTATTTCTAAATTGTGTAAGAGAAGTTGCAAAAGAATATCCACAAATTAATTACCGTGAAATTCTTGTTGATAATGTTTGCATGCAATTAGTACAAAAGCCAGAACAATTTGACGTATTAGTTTTACCGAATTTATATGGAGACATTGTCTCTGACCTTTGTGCAGGACTAATCGGAGGTCTTGGAGTTGCTAGAAGTGCTAACATCGGAAAAGATTACGCTGTTTTTGAGGCAGTTCACGGTTCAGCTCCTGATATTGCAGGACAAAACAAAGCAAATCCTACAGCATTACTTCTTTCTGCAGTAGAAATGCTAAAATATATCAATGAGTCTCAAACTGCTGAAAAAATTGAAAAAGCATTATACAAAACATTAAAAGGTTCAATTCTAACTCAAGATTTGGGTGGAAATTCAACTTGTACGGAATTTACAAAAGAAATAATTAAAAATCTATAATAATAAATATATTATAATTAGAATTTCTTTAAATGTGCATAACCTGCGTCCATAGCCTTTTTACCTTGTCGTCCAAAATCTATAGTGTACATTGTGCTTTCACCAATTTGTTCAACGGATAGAACATGTCCGATTCCAAGCTTTTCATGAAAAACTCTATCGCCAGCCTGAAATTCTGCCATTGCTTCAGAAGCTTCCATTTTTCCTTCAAGTTGTTTTTTCTGTTCGGCCTGCATTTGTTCTTGCTTCTTTTTTTCTTCAAGCATTCTTTTGATGGCATTATCCTTAAAAAATGCAGCAACTTTTTCTTCATCTCTTTTTTTATTTTGAGGGGCTTTTTTTATAATAATTCTACTATTAGAATTGTTTTGTTTGTGAGCCAAACCATGTCCGGAATTTGAACGAGACGGTGCAACAAAATCTTTACCAAACCCTGTACCATTAGAGTGAGTATTTGTATTTTTTGCTAAACCGCTATTTCTTGTCGGAGCAACAAAATTTGCACCAAAACTTCCTGAAGATTTTACATAACCTGAACTATCCGAATTAGACTTTGGTTGATGAACTTGTGGTGATTGATTATTCTTAATTTTATTAATTGCACTCGTAAATGTTTTTTCTGTATTTTCAGTATCAGAATAATCCGAGTCAAGCAACTGCGGTGGAATTTCTTGTAAAAATCTACTTGGATTATAATATTTATATTCACCCCACATTTGACGACGTTGAGCACTTGTAATATACAATTTTTCTTCCGCTCTGGTTACACCGACATACATCAATCTTCGTTCTTCCTCTAACTCAGAGGGCGAATTAAAAGTTCTTTGATGAGGGAAGATTCCATCTTCCAAACCCGCTAAAAATACTATAGGAAATTCCAAACCTTTTGCAGAGTGCAACGTCATAAGAGTTACATTATTTGAAATATTTTCCATACCATCAATATCAGAAACCAACGCAACTTGAGCCAAAAATTCTCCTAGTGCATTGTTCAAATCCTCAGGTTCAAATTCACCTGCAACATTAACAAATTCTTGTAAATTGTCAATTCTAGACTCATTTTCAGGAGTTTTATCAGACATAAGTTCTCTGACATATCCACTTTTTTCGATTACAAGCGAAACAAAATCTCTTAAATTGTAACTTTTAACAGCTTGTTTAAATTGAAGGATTAATTCAACGAATTTCGTTAACTTTTCTTTAGTTTTTGAATTAAAAGACTCTACACCATCAATCATCAATACTGCATCAAAAAGACTAATATCATTTTCATCAGCAAATGCTTGAAGATTTTTTATAGTAGTCTCACCTATTGCACGTTTTGGAACATTAACAATTCTCCTAAAGCTTTGAGAGTCATGATTATTAAAAATAAGTTTTAAATAAGCAACGATATCCTTTATTTCTTTCCTATCATAAAACTTTAAACCACCATATATTTTGTAAGGAATAGAGTGAGCGATAAAAGCTTCTTCAATAGCACGAGATTGAGCATTTGTACGATAAAGAATAGCGAATTTATTA
>JAGOIO010000051.1 GCA_017995595.1 bacterium
ATGCAATGCTTAACTCAATCAAGGAGCTTGACAAGTCTGTCCAATCTATTAAATCTGATTTATTAACAATAAATGACAAGTTTAGAGCAATTTC
The DNA here is from genome assembly GCA_017995595.1 of bacterium. GTDB lineage: Bacteria > Cyanobacteriota > Vampirovibrionia > Gastranaerophilales > Gastranaerophilaceae > JAGOIO01. The sequence goes on from JAGOIO010000051.1 coordinate 95, forward strand.
TGCAAGAGTTACAAACGTTTGTGCCAGAGTTCAACGTCTTGAATCTAAGCTAGTTGCTATGTCAAAAGTCGATAACAATGAACAAGTCGAAATAAATCAATTAAAAGCCAATAATAAACTCCTTCAAGCTCAAAATAAAGCTTTGGCTATTCGTATTGCAAGATTAGAAAAAAGACATAAATAATAAAGAAATTTTAAAAATTATTTTATTTAATAAAGAGGCACGAAACTCCGTTTCGTGCCTCTTTATTCCTATCTATTCATCTTTATTCCTAACCACTTTTTTAACTCATTTCTCTCAATTCAGGGTTACTACGATTTCATTTTAATTCTAATAAATTTTAAACTCTTTGTTAACATTTGTAACGAAAATCAAAAAAATTTCTACATTTTTGTTATAAATCTTTAAATTAGGGGAATATCATGCATGTAAGTTATAATACTTACATTCTCTAATTCCTCTCTTCTAATACGTGGTTTTTAGCCGGCTTATACAAGTCGGTTTTTTATTGCTCTTTTTTCTCTTTATTTCTATAATTTGCTACTTTTCGTAAATATTTTTTAATCTATATCTTGCCCGCTTTTTTCATTTCTGTTACAATAGTCGTATGGACGATTTAATTGAAAAACTTAGGGAACTAGGCTTTAACACCTACGAGGCTAAAGTCTATTTGGCTCTCTTGGAAAAATACCCCGCTACAGGTTATGAAGTTAGCAAAATTTCTAACGTACCACAGGCTCGTGCTTATGATACTTTAAAAGTCTTAGAAAAAGAAAATGTCGTTGTCGCTAATAATTCTAAGCCTATTACTTATACTCCAATTAAGCCTATTGAACTAACTAAACGATATAAACGTAAAATGTCCGCAACCCTTGAATATTTAGACAAAATGCTTCCTAAAGTTAAAGATGATTACACTGAACCTATTCTTGGAATCTCCGGGAGTGCTAATATTCGTGCTAAAGTCGTTGAACTTATTAAAAATGCTAAACGTGAAATATTCTTAGAAATTTGGTCGCAAGATTTTAAATTTTTTGAACACTATTTGCTTGAAGCCTACAATCGTGGTGTCGATATCAAAATTGTCGGATACGATAATTTTAAAAGCAATTTCGGGTTAGTTTTTGAACACAAGCACGCTAAAGAAATTGAAAACTCTCTTGGTGCAAGAATGGTTATTCTTGCAACTGATAGCTCCGAAGGTATTATTGGTAATATTTTTACCCACAAAAACGAGATGGCAAGCGTTGTTTGGACTAAAAACCTTGGCGTTGTTTTCTTAATTAAAGAATTAATCGTTCACGATATGTATTTGATTGACATCGAAGAAAATCTATCTGAACAAGTTTCTGCCGAATATGGCAAAAATTTAAAAAAGCTTAGAGATAAAATCCTTGGCGTTAATTCAGTTTTCACTATACATTAACGTCATAAAACTTTACCTTAAACTTTGTTTAAAATTCATTCTAAAAAAATATTGACGTTCTAAAATAAAATAAGTTAGTCAATTTGAATGATAAAATTAATTGAAAAAATGATTAAAATAATCTTGGAAATAAAAAATAGGGGAATTTGCTAATGCAAGGATACAGTTTTGAACTTATAACAGGTCCAATGAGTTGTGGAAAAACAGAAGAACTTTTACGAAGAATAAGACGTTCAATCATCGCTAAAAGAAAAGTTAAAGTTATTTCACCAATGATTGATACAAGAGCTCATGGCGATTATATTGAGTCTAGAAACGGTCTTTGGTTAGATGCAACTAAGGTAAAACATTCTTATCAAATTCTAAGTGTTGTAAAAGATGAGGACGATGTTATTGCGATTGACGAATTACAATTCTTTGATGAATACATTGTTAAAGTTATTTCTCAATTAATGAATGAAGGTAAAAAAGTCATCGGTACAGGTCTTGAACTTGATTTTAAAGCAGAACCGTTTGGTTTTATGCCTGAACTTCTTTGCCTTGCAACAAAAGTCGATAAGCTTACTGCGGTTTGTATGAAATGCGGTTGTGAAAACGCAACAAGAACTCAACGTCTTGTTGACGGAAAGCCTGTTGACAAGAATTCACCACTTATCATGATTGGCGGAGATGAAACTTATGAAGCCAGATGCGTAAAGTGCTACGAGCTTCCTGATATAAAAAGTGAAAAAAGAAAACGTGGATTTAAGCTTCTACAATTCGACGGTTTTAAGTAATAAGTAAAAAAAAAGTTAAAAAAAGTTCGCCTTTATATTATAAAGGCGAACTTTTTTATCTTAAAACTTTTTGTTAGTTAACTGAAAATAAGTTTTTCAACATATTTTTCTGTTCTTGCCATAAACTCTTTTGTTTTTGAACTTGTTCTTTTTTCTTATTTATTGCTTCTTGTTGAGCTTTTTGACGTTCTTCATAAGCTTTCTTTTGTGCAGCTACTTGTTTCTCATTATTTTCTTTCCAAGCTTTTTGTTGAGCATTATAAGCTTTCTCTTTATTTACAATTGGAGATGCTGTTTTGTCAATTTTCTTATGCAAACGCTCTAACAATGCACCTGTAAATGTATCATCTTCTGTCGTAGTAGTTGTCGTAGTTGTAGTTGTTGTCCCTGCTGTAGTTGTAGTATCCGCAAATACTTGTGAACCTAAGCCCATTGCAAAAGACAAAATTAATGCTGTTGTTAATAATTTCTTCATATTTTTCTCCTTTTCATCACTGTTACACAACTAAATTTTATATAATTATTAATCAAAAATCAAACTTATTCAAATAATTAAAGATTTTATTTAATTTTATTAATTATTTAAAATATTTTTGAATGTAATTTGAAAGTATTTTCAATGGTGAACGAGTTATCGCAAGAGCTTTCGGTTCAATATCCTTAGTTATTACAGAACCCGCTGCAACACTTGCTTGCTCTCCGATTTCCACAGGTGCAACTATAACTGAGTTTGAACCTGTACTTGCACCATCATATATAATCGTTCTATTTTTCTTCTTCGTATAATGATTGTAGTTTGCTGTAATCGTTCCTGCACCAATATTTACATGACTTCCAAGCTCACTGTCTCCAATATAAGAAAGGTGGCAAACATTCGTATTATCTGCAATTTTTGATTTTTTTATCTCTACGAAATTCCCGATTTTCACTCCATTTCCTGTCTCTACTCCGCCTCTCAAGTGTGCAAAAGGTCCGATTTTACAACCTTTTCCAATCTTATTCTTTCCGTTTATAAAAACATTAGGATAAATTATCGTATCTGCACCAATTGTCGTTTCATCACTTATCCAAACGGTATCAGGATCAACTATAGTAACGCCTTCTGTCATTAACTTTGTTACAGTCCTTTTATTTAACATTTTACTTGCTTCTGCAAGATTTACCTTTGAATTTATACCATATATTTCTTCATTATTTTCTAAAATATACGCATTTGTGTTCAATCCCGTTTTTTTACCCCATGCAATAATATCAGTTAAATAATATTCACCCTGTGCATTATTGCTTGTAAGTTGTGAAAATGCAGGTTTTACTTTTTGCCAATCCAAACAATATATCCCAGCATTTATTTCTTTTATCAATTTTTGTTCTGCAGTTGCATCTTTCTCCTCGACAATAGAATCAAGTTTTCCATCAGTTCTAACGATTCTTCCGTAATTCGTAGGATTATCAAACATCGCACTCATAACTGTTATATCAGATGCGTTTGAATTATGAAATTCTACAAATTTTTTCAATGTATCAGATGTAATTAAAGGGGTATCACCGCACAAAACAATTACATTTCCATTAAAATTTTCTAAATCTGGACAAACTTTGCTCACCGCATCACCTGTTCCGAGTTGCGGGCTTTGTAAAACAGTTTTTGCATTATCATAGGTAATATCAACAAAAGCCTTTACAGCATCTGCCTGATGACCAACAATGACATACGATTCTTTTATCATGCCTGTCTTATTAACTGCATCTATTACATATCCTAAAAGCGTTTTATCATAAATTTTGTGCAAAACTTTTGATAACTCTGACTTCATTCTTGTTCCTTTTCCTGCGGCAAGAATTACTGCAACATTTTGTTTTCCCATTACTAACCAGCTCCTTTTTATACTCATCTCTTTATTATTATTAAACCAAAAAAAACATGAGCGTACAAGTCATACACTCATGTTTTTAACTCTTTCTCTTATTTAGGCTTTCAGACCTGAATTAGCTTTTGCTTCATCACGTTCTTGAAGTTTTCCACCTAACCAGTTTGCAACAGGTGTTACAAGAACCGGTGTTATAAATCTATATACAGTACCAAAGACTATAATCGGAACGGCACATTTTATACCATCAATATATTTTCCGACTTTTCTTTCTTCTGCATTAACTGCAGCAAACTTGTCTGTTAATTTATATTTATCAATTTTTTTATTAATCAATCCATCTAGCGTATAACCCATTACCGCAGATAAACCTGCAACGGAAGCTTGGTTAATTGCCAAGGTTGTTCTTTTAGCTTTATCTAATTTTTTGTTTGAAAGTGTTTGTTTTACATATACACCTGAAACTATCAATGCAGTTGCACAAGTAATGTGAGCAACAATGTTTGATTTTGAAGTTTTTTCAACAGCTATTTTCATTGTATCGGTATTCAATAATTTACCTATGCACTTTGCAAGACCATCTGTAAATTTGTCATATCCGGCTCTAAAAGGTTTTGTTAAAGTAGAAAAGAAAGCTGAATCAGAATTATCACCGGCAAATGATGGTGTTGAAATTTGTTTTTTCTGACAATTTTTATTATTACCTGCTTGTAAGTTATAATTATTTGATTGAAAATTTGGAGTGATAGAATTAATTTGCATTAGTTAGAGCCTCCTTTTAAGCTTACAAGATTTATTTTTTCAGGCTTTGCTGTTTCAGTTTGAGGTTGTGGTTGAACAGCTTGAACCTCTGTTTTTTTACTTGGTTTCTTTTCCATGTGGAAAACATATTTTAAAATTACCGGAATCATCGCAATAGTAACAACAGCCTTTGGTACAGCTAAAATTGTTTCAGGAACCATATTTACTAATTTTTTAGCTCTGTTAAAAGCTTTTTCTGAACGGAAAGATTTACTTTCCATATCACCTAAATATTTAGCTTTATCATTATCCAAATATATTTTTGGATTTTTACCGATTTTCTTAATAGCAGTAGCAATAGGACTTGATACAGCTAGAGAAATAACGTATCCTATAACACCTGAAGCTATAGAGTGAGCAGCTGCATATTTTTTGTCATCTTTGTTTTTCTTTTGACCCGGAAGAGCAACAATCGTTGCCGGTCTCAAGAAACAAGTAAGACCTAATGCATACAACATACTGAATACGATTTGACTATCCGAAGCCATTTCTAAACCTTTAAATAGTTTTCTGTTTTTAAAGATGAATCCTGGATTTTTTTCAGTTTGAAGAATAGCAATAGCATCTTTTACAGAACCTTGCTTTAACTTTTTCAACTTTGTTGCATCAGTTTCTTTTGAATCTTTAAAAATTTTATTCAAATTCGTTTTTACAGTTTCAAAAACTGATTTATTTTCAGAATCTTCTGCAAAAGACTTAACTTTTGCATCAACTTCTGCGTTTGGATTATCAAGATAATCAATAACAGAAGATGTAAACTTCTTAACTTCACTGTCAACTTTTGATTGAGACTTATTTTCACCTTTAAACAGATTTTCAGCTTTCTTAATTAACCCGTCCAAAGCCTCCGTTTGAAAAGCTAACTTATAACCGTCTCCGGTAACAACGTTATTATCTGCGAGATTTTTAATGGCTTCCACAGAACGAAAAGACCCGCTAAAACTTACGTTAGCGGGCTCACTCTTCATTATATTCTTATTTACAAATCCATCTGGTGCAGTTGCACCTAAAGTTCTAGTTTCCAACATACCACAAGGCACCGGTAAATGCTCAGGTTGTTTCAACCTTTTGAGCGGTGCTTGAAGATGTAAGCTTTGTGTACTTTGTACTTTCATGGCTTCCTTTTCATTATCTGTTTTTCGATGCTATATGTATATTTTAAAATAAAACATTTTTCTTGTTGCTATTTTCAGAAATAAAATTTACATTTCAACATATAAAAAAATAGAACGCCCTATAAATAGTACATCTTCAGCTTTACATTTTTCAATTGCCCGATTAGGTAGATTTTTAGTTTGCCATTTAAGCTGAATTTTGATATTATATATATATGAAATGTTTGAGAGATTTATTAGTTATTTGTATATTTAGCATGCTTATTTTTGCAAATAGAGCATGTGCTGAAGATTACTGGGTTAATGATGCAGTCAGCCTATTTAAAGCGAATCGTGCAACCATATATGAGCTTAATATTCGTACATTTGGAGCTAAAGATTTAGACAATGACGGAATAATAGACGAAACAAAAGGTGAAGCAAGAGGTACTTTTATTAATGCTATTTCACATCTTGATGAACTTACTAAATTAGGTATTAATACTATTCACTTGCTTCCGATTACTCCGGTTGGAAAAGTAAAAGCTCTTGGTACCGCTGGTTCTTTATATTCTGCATCAGATTTCGATAGAATCAACCCGCAACTTGTTGATAAATTTAGTAATCTATCAGATACAGAACAAGCTAAATTATTTATTGCGGAATGCCATAGAAGAAAAATTAGAGTTCTTATAGATTTACCGGCATGCGGTGCTTATGATTTATATCTAAAACACCCTGAATTTTTCGTTACAGATAGCAATAATAAACCGATTGTTCCTTCAGATTGGACTGATGTGAGATTATTAAATTCAGGTTCTGAAACTGAAATAAATCAAGATGTTTATACTTTATATACTCAATTCGTTGATATGGTAATTGATTTAGGTGCAGACGGAATTAGAGCTGATGTCGCACCTCTAAAAACTTCACTCTTTTGGAAAAAATTAATCAGAGAAACTAAAGCTAAAGACCCGCAATTCTTATTTTTAGCAGAAGCTTATAATAATAACGCTGAAAGAATTTCTGAATATGCTCCTCAAACCTCATACGAAAAATTACTCAATGCAGGCTTTGACAGTTATTACAGCAATTTCTCAGAAATAAAAAATTGGACAACGCCAAAAGAATTATACGATTGCATAAAATTTAACATGAATTTGCAAAAAAAATATAATTATCAAAAAAGTGTGATTTCCAGCTTTTCAACACATGACGAAGTAAGCCCTATATTACTTCACGGAACACCATTTAGCATAATGATAGAATGGCTTAGTGCAACATTACCATTTAATCAGTATTTTACTGATGGTTTCCCATCTGGAGACCCTTACTTATATCCGTGGGCAAATAAAAAAGCTTCTAAGTCTTTTACAGATGACGATTATTATTTCTTGCACAGAGGAAAGTTAGATATTTTTAATTTCTCTAAAAAACCTGGAGGAAAAAATACTGAAATATATAATAATTTTGAATTCGCTCAAAAATTCAGATTTTTATCAGGTTCTGCAATGCAAAAATCAGGATTTAAAATACTAAGAACCTCAGATTCGCATGTCTTTGCTTATAAAAGATATGATACAACCTCTACGTTAATTGTTACAGGAAATTTAGACTTCTCAAATTCTTACAATAAAGTTAAAATCTTTGCACCAGGAATAAATAAAGATATGACTTTTATTCCTCTACATTCACTAAATATGCCTTTTGTTACAAAAGGCAAAGTAACAGTTGACTTATTCCCTGGAGATATTCAAGTCTTTTACTTAGAATTACCGCAAAAGAATAAAAAGCCACAACAAAAAAGTTATTCCCAACAACTCCCTGTATATAGATATAAATAAAACTTTTATTTTAAATCAATTTGTAGTAATATCATTTTTGTAGAGTATTATTTAATTTGTATTTTTATAAAAGGAATTGATTTATGACAATAAAACCATGGACTGAATATTTTTTAGATTTGGCTAAAACTTGTGCCTCTCGTTCAAATTGCATAAGAGCTCAAGTTGGTGCTGTAATAGTCGGCGAAGATAAAAAAATAAAAGCTACAGGATATAACGGAACTCCATCTCATGTTGAATCCTGTGCCGAAAGAGGCGAATGCTACAGAATAAAAAATAATATTCAATCTGGAACTCGTTACGAAACATGTCGTTCTATTCATGCCGAACAAAATGCCATTATTCAGGCAGGTCAAGACCGTTGCCAAAACGCAACTATGTATATTTGGGGACACAGTATTATTTGCATTCTTTGCAAAAGATTTATAGTTCAATCAGGAATAAAAGATGTCA
>JAGOIO010000052.1 GCA_017995595.1 bacterium
GAATGTTACTTACAGCCCTTGTGCTTGCAAGAGAATGGGAGAGAGGAACTATGGAAAGTCTTTTAACTACTAATGTTAAAAAAATAGATATTGTCCTTGGTAAGTATATTCCATATTTTATTCTTGGTATTTTATCTATGTGTTTTAGTCTGTTTATGTGCATATTCGTATTCAAAATTCCTTTTAGGGGAAGCTTATTGATGTTACTTTTTGGTGCAAGTTTATTCCTTTCAACTGCACTTGGTACAGGACTTTTAATTTCTTCTTGCTTTAAAGACCAATTCTTAGCAAGTCAAACAGCCTTATCGGTAGGTTTTCTTCCTGCAATGATGCTTTCAGGACTTATTTATCCGATAAGCTCAATGCCTATTATTTTTCAGTTTTTGACAAAATTTGTTCCGGCAAGATACTTTGTCATGATTATTCAAAGTGAATTTATGGCAGGTACCATTTACGAAATACTTGTACCAAATTGTATTTTTTTAGGAGCTTTAGGGTTTATTCTTTTTGCTTTTGTTTATGAAAATATAAAAATGAAGGTGGATTAAATGTTACGTAGGATTATTTCTTTAATAAAAAAAGAGTTTGCGGTTATATGGCGTGATCCCAAAAGCCGTGCTTTAATAATTTTTCCACCTTTGATGCAATTACTTATTTTTGCTCATGCGGTTACAATGGAAGTTAAAAATATTGACGTTGCTTTTTGGGATAAATCTCAAACTCCACAATCAAGAAATTTGGCAGAAATGTTTCATTCTTCAAAGTGGTTTAGAAAAATATATTTTATTCAGTCTGATGTTGAACTAAAAAAAGATATTAATACTCAAAAAGTTCAAATGGCATTAATTATTCCATCTGATTTTGCTAAAAATATTCTAAATAAAAAAAATACTGATATACAAATTATTGTTGACGGCAGGCAAACAAATTCTGCGGCTATCGGGAGCAGTTATGCGACTGAAATTATAAAAAATTATGAAACAGAATTTGCAAAATTTAATATAAAAAAAACAGGTAGTATAAATTTTCAGGTGAGAAATAAGTATAATCCGAATTTAATTTTTATGTGGTACACAGTGGTTTCATTAATGGCAATTTTAGCGTTGGTTATAACCTTGTTGTTGACAGCTCTTTCTATTGCAAGAGAACGTGAACGTGGAACTTTTGACCAATTAATTGTTTCGCCTCTAAGTCCATTTGAAATTCTTATCGGGAAAATTATTCCGCCATTATGTATTGCCGTATTGCTGACGGTTTTTATGATGTTTATTGCTATAAATTGCTTTAAAACTCCATTTACAGGTTCGTTTTTTGTCTTTATTATTGCGACAATCTTTTCTTTATTATCGATTGTCGGTATCGGTCTGTTTATTTCTTCAATTTGTTTTACCCAACAACAAGCAATTCTTGGGTGCTTTTTGTTTCAGTCTCCTGCCGTAATCCTTTGTGGATTTGTTTCTCCTATTGAAGATATGCCTAAAATTTTTCAATATTTGACATGTATTAATCCTCTTCGCTTTTTTATGGTTATAACAAAAGGTTTGTTCTTTAAAAATATGCCGACTTCAGAAGTCCTTGTAAATCTTTTTCCTCTAATGATTATAGCAATATTTACTCTTTCTCTTGCAACTTGGTCTTTTAAGCGACAACTCGATTAGTACTTTTTTCTTCTTGTTTTACTTTTTGTGCTTCTTTATTATATCTGTATTGCGTGAAGAATTTTGAGCAACCTGCAACGAAAAATCCCATAACTGCAAGACTAAATATAGTTGGAACACCAACTAAAAGAGATTTTTGCTTAAACAATCGCTTAAATTCTTCAGCAACAGCTTTGTCTGAAGAATCACCTTTTTGTGCTGCAAGTTTCTTAGCAAGTTCAGGTAAATCTTTTAATTTTGGAGTTTCAAAGTTTTTATCTCCGCTTTTTCCTGTCATTTCCTCATATCCGCCTTTTTTGCGTAAAATGCCTTTAAAACCTTTAATAAATAAGTCTGCACCTGTAATTACGTAGAAAGTTACAATCGGGTATCTGAATAAGACTTCAAGGACATTTTGTTTTCCTCTGTCTTTTGCAGCTTGAAGATATCCTGCAAAGCCTATTCCAACACAAGATACAAGCTGTCCTCGAGATAAAGTGAGCTTTCTCTTTTCATTTCCGAATTCATCTAAAACACTCTTTCCGTTCTTATCTTTTACTACGCTTGAATCAACATCTAAACTGAAATATTTATTGAAAGTTTTTGCTCTTTCTTCATTTTTAAATAATTTAGTACCTGGTGTAAGTATGTACTCAGAAGCTTTCTGAACAGCTTTAGTGTTTCTGCCTGCTACTGCAAGACCAGCAAGTGCTAAACAACCTGCATAAGCTCCGCCTGCTATCTTTAAATGCTTTTTTGCACTATCTTTAACTTCATTTTGCTTTGTCTTATCTTCGCTTTTAACTTTGTTCAGGTTTGCAATATTATTGAAATCTGATTCCTTAAAAACTTTTAGAGTTAATACGTTTTTTATAAAATTAAGTGAGTATTCGCATAAAGGTATTGCCATCGCTGATAACGCAAGTGCCAATTTTACCGGCATGATTTTTTTCTTGTCTGAATCAGAAATGCTTTTGTCTTTTGCAAGTTCTTCTGCTCTAACAGGAACTTTTTCTTTTAAATTCTTTGCAAGTTTTTTGCTGAACAATTTTCTGAAAATTCCTTCGCCTAAGCCTTTTCCTCCAAAGTAAATTAATACGTTTTCAGTTAGTTCAAGGAATGACATGTCTGCAAAATCAGCAAGTCCTCTAGCAAAGAAAACTTTAGGAATCCAGTTTACGATTAAATCTTGTGTAAATCTCAAATGAGCTAAAGAACCTTCGGATTCTTCCAAAGCAACATACTTTGCCATAATCTTTTGGGATTTTGGTAAAGTTTGAACGAGTTTTTTAGTCTCAGGGGACATAAGATTGTTTATTTTCATAGCGTAATAAATTCCTATTCAAAAATTGTAAGTAAACTGAAGCAAAAAAATTGCCTACACAATGTGCAAGCAATTTGAATTTCTTAATAAAATTAATAAATTAATTAATAATTTAGAATTTATTAACGCCAACAAAACACGCTTGCACCTAATTGCAAGCACCACCAATTATTATTTGATTTTTGTGTTTTGTTAAACATATATATAATTTCCCTTTGTATTTGGAGTTTAAATTAAATTAAATTTTTTGTCAAGTGCTAATTTGCATTTTGTAAACTGTGGAAATAACTCGGCTGAAATGGTGTTGTGTTGAAGTTTTTTGAAAAAGTGGTATAATATACTTGTTATTATGAAATTTTAAAGGTATGTCGATGTTAAATAGTAATAAAGCCTTTACATTAGCAGAAGTGTTAATTACTCTTGGAATTATTGGTGTAGTTGCTGCACTGACGATTCCGACATTAATGCAAAAAACAGAAGACAGACAGGCTGTAACAGGTTTGAAAACGGCATATTCAATGTTGTCTCAAGCTTATCAAAGGGCTGTTAATGATAATGGTGAACCTTCAACTTGGGGAATAGTTGATGCGGAAAGTGAATATAATGCCTTTGCTCCATATTTGAGATTTACAAAGGTTTGTGGCGGAGCAACAGGTTGTTTCCCTAAAATTTACATGCTATCCGGTGTTTTGGCCGGCGATATAGATACAGCTACTCATTATAAAGCAATACTTTCAAATGGTATGTTAATTGCATTTTTCTCTTTCCCAACTTATGCTTGTAATCATAATATAGGACAAGGTAGCTTACAAAATGTTTGCGGTTTTATCCATATCGATATAAATGGACAGAAAAAGCCAAATGTTTGGGGTAAAGATTATTTTCAATTTATCCTGACGACTTCAGGAATTGTTCCAGACGGTTCTTCTATTCAAACTTCAGGTGATACTTTTGATACAGCTTGCAAAACAGGTAACGGATATGGTTGTGCTGCATGGGTAATCCAGAATGAAAACAGGGATTACTTAAAGTCTTGCAAAAGTTCTCTTTCTTGGACCGGTAATACAAAGTGTGATTAAATCTTAAAATTAACCTTTTACAGCACCTTCATTTTCACCTGAAATGAAGTATTTTTGTAGTGCTAAGAAAAATATTACAATAGGGATTGTTGCAAGAATTGAACCTGCTGCTATAAATCTCCAATTAGAGGAGAACATTCCTTGCAAGTTGTTTACGCCAACAGGAAGTGTGTACATTGATTCTTTTGTTAAAACGATACTTGGCCACATAAATTCGCCCCAAGAACCGATAAATGTAAATATTGCAAGAACTGCAAGTGAGGGTTTAACCATTGGAATTAAAACTTTCCAAAAAGCTTGAAAAATATTGCAACCATCTACGATTGCAGCCTCTTCCATTTCTCTTGGAACTGCCATAAACGCTTGTCTCATAAGGAAAATTCCGAATGCACTAACTGCAAATGGCATTACAAGTCCCATGTAGCCCATAAAATTATTTACACTATCTACCATATTGAGTTTTAATGTAATCAAATAAACAGGTAACATAATTGCTTGAAAAGGGACCATTATTGTTGCAAGTATTGCAAAAAATGTTATTTTCTTTCCTTTAAATTCCATTCTTGCAAGAGGGTATCCTGCAAGTGCTGAAAGTATAAGGTTTAGTAAAACTGTTGCTCCTGCAACTATCATACTGTTTACAAAATATCCTATAAAATCAACTTTTCCCCAAACCCCGATATAATTTTGAAGTGTAAATTCGTGCGGTATAATTTGAGGTGGATAAGCAAAAATATTCTCGCTATTACCTTTCAAAGAAGTTGATATTAACCAAATGAACGGGAATATTGATAACAACGAAGTTACGATTAAAACTGTATGTATTGATATTTTTTCAAAAATTCTTTTCATTACTAATCCTATATTTGATATTTATTTTTTTCAAAGCACAAAATATTAACAAGTGAAAATGCCATAACTATAATAAGTAAAACAACCGCCATAGCTGAAGCATAGCCTAAGTCAAGGTTTTCAAATGCTCGTTCATAAATATAATAAACGATAGTTTTACTTGAATTTAAAGGCCCGCCCTTTGTCATAACATATATTTCTGCAAAAACTTTCATTGCACTTATTGCACTTATTGTTGAAACTAATGCTATCATTGGCATAATATGAGGAATTGTAACGGTAAGATGCTTTGTTAAAAAATTAGCTCCGTCAATGTCGCAAGCCTCGTAAAGCTCTTTAGGAACGCTCATAAGTCCTGCAAGATAAATCATCATATAATAACCTATTCCCTTCCAGATAGTAACAATAATTACAGAAATAAGAGCAAATCTTGTATCTGTCAGCCAACCGATAGGATTAAATCCAAGTTGTTGCACAAAGAAATTTAAAATTCCCTGTTGAGCATAAAGCCATTTAAAAGCAATAGCCGCAACTACGATTGAGACAATTACGGGTAGGTAAATTAAAATTTTATATAAAGTAAGTCCTTTTATTTTTTGATTTAAAAGAATTGCTAAAAATAACGGTACGATAGCTAATATTGGAACTGCAATAAATAAATATACAAAAGTGTTCAACAGAACTTTGTAGAATACTGCTGAATGAAAAAGTTTAAAGTAATTCATTAGTCCAACCCAAGTTGGGTTATAAATGTTTGTATTGTAATCTTGAAAACTAAGAACAATGGTTTGTACAAAAGGTATGAAAAAGAATATCAGCAAGATTATTCCTGCCGGTAGTAAAAACATATATGGTGCATATTTTTTGTAGTATTTCATAAATCTATTATTTCACCTGAAAACTCTTACGTCAAATTAATCTTGATTTTTTTCAACAGCTTTTGCCACCGTATCAAGAAAAGTATTTTGTCTGAATCCGAATTTAGTTATATAATCTATCGCTCCAAGTTCTTTTGCTTTTTGAATGTTTTCATCTCTTATAATTGAACTTACAAATATAAATGGAATATCAAAATACATATCATCGGTTTTTAGCTTTTGCAAAAATTCAAAACCGTTCATTTCAGGCATTTCTACATCGCTGATTATCAAGTCAAATCGTAATCTTTTAAGCTCACTTTCGGCTTGAACAGGATTTGTAGCTATTGTAACTTTATAGCCTACTCTTTCAAGTATATTTTTTTCCAGCGTTCGTGTTGTAACAGAATCGTCAACAATCAATATATTATAATTCTTTGTTGGCTTTTTTAATATCGGAATATGCTCAACAGGTTTTTTAGCTTTTAAAAATGTTTTTTTAGAAACCGTTTTCATTAAATCTGCCATATTTAAGATAAGACAAATTTCTCCGGTATCAAGAGTTGTAACTCCGGATACATTTTTAACTCTATAAAGAGGAGCTGAAAGCGTTTTGTGCAAAATGTCTTGTTCTCCGATTATTGTATCTACTTCTACACCGAAGAATTTACTGTCTTTTCCTAATATAAGAATTGTAGATTTATCTTTTTGAATATTCTTTTTAGGTAAAAGTAATATGTCTGATAGGTGATATAGAGAAATAATTGAATCTTCATACTTAAAAGTCTTTGAATCTCCGTTTTTATTTATATCGTTTTTGTCTATCCACGCTATTCCTGATATTGCAGATAGCGGAATTGCAAAACTTTGTTCTGAAGTTTTGACTAAGAAAGCTTTGACCGTTGACATTGTTGTTGGCAATTCTATTCTAAGACAGCTACCCTTATTAACTTCTGAAATAACTTTGATTTTTCCGTTTAATTGTGCGATTTTTGTTTGCACAACGTCAAGACCGATACCACGACCTGAAATGTCGGTTATCGTATCGCCTGTTGAAAATCCCGGTGCAAAAATTATGTTGATAATTTGTTCATCAGGCATCGCTTCAACTTCTTCTCTTGTTAAAAATCCTTTATGTATAGCTCGTTCCTTTATTCTTTCAAGGTTTATTCCTCGTCCGTCGTCTTCAACTTCAATTATAATTTCGTTATCAATGGTTTTTGCTCTAAGTGTTATTCGTCCAACCGGAGGTTTGCCAAGTGCAATTCTTTCTTCAGGGGTTTCAATACCATGGTCAACGGCATTTCTGATTATGTGAATTAAAGGTGTTTTTATTTCTTCAATAATCTTTTTATCTGTACTTGTTTCACTTCCTACAATGTCAAGTTCAATTTTTTTGTGTTTTTCATTTGCTATATCTCTAACCATTCTGCCAAACATGTGAAAAACCGTCGCTACCGGCAAAACTCTTACGTTTTTAACCATTTGCTCTAAATCGGCAACTATTGTACCCATTTTCATATCATCTTCTTGAATCATTTTTTCTAATGTTGATACACCTGATACTGTGGCTGAAACTTTTGAATTGTTTTCTATTTGTAAATTAAGTAATTGCTTTAGAAGTATTGCTACAGGGTTTTTCTCACTTTCTGTAGTGTTAAAATACTTCTTTTCATAATATTTTAAATGGCTTACTATTTTTGTTAAATTTCTTTGCCAATCTTCAAGTTTTGAATTTATTTCTGAAATTTCGTGCAAATGCTTTTTATTTTTCATTTTTGCGACAATTAATTCACCAACTTGGTTTACAAGCATATCAAGCTTGCTTGATTCAACTCTTAATGTCTTTATTTCACCTGTATCTATCGCTGTTTTTATAACATCAATAGGCTTATTATTTGTACTAAGTTGCTTGTCTTTTAATTTTGCAAGTCCCGGAGTCTCAATATTACTGTATTGAATGTCCATTAATTGTTGAACAATTTCTAATTGTTGAAGTATTACCGTACTATCAACAAAGCTTCCATCGCTCTTTAATATTGATTCGCAAAACTCAATACCTTGGCTAAGTGAAACAAGATTGTCATCTTGAAATTCTATATTATTTTGTGTTGCAAACTCTAAAATCCCACTAATTTTTTGCAGAATTTCCTGAACTTGCTTATTGCCTATTTCTTTTTTGTATTTATCCAAAATCTCTACAATTTTTTTTGCAGAAGTTTTATTATTTTTTATCTCATCAATCTTTTCTTTAATGAATTGTATATTTGTTAAACTATCTTCTAATGAAAGGAAGTTTTCTGAAGAATTTTGTTCTTTTGTTGCTTCATTTTTAGGTAAAACATTTTGTTCTGTATCATCACTATCAAAGTCATCAATGGCATCTTCTGTTAATTCTAAATTTTGAAGCATGCTGTTTATATCTTGTTCTTGTTTATTGATAGTCTCTTCTGATGATTTAGATTCAACCGTATTCTCTGAATCTTGTTCCAAATCTTGTTGTTCTTGGTTTGCCTTTTTATTTATTTCAGACATTGTGTCCATGGCATTTGAATAATAGTCAACAACTTCAATATTGTTTATTTCACATGTCATTATTAGGT
>JAGOIO010000191.1 GCA_017995595.1 bacterium
TAATCTAAAAACAACTACTATTATGGCTATTATACTATGTATTTTAAAATCCAACAATTATATATTTCTAATTCGTGCACCTCCGGTGTAGCGTGTTTTTCTTAATTACTGATAAACACTACATTTTAGGAGGATTTTTCTATGCAAAAATATTTAGATACTTATAAACAAATGATCTCACTTCGTGGGCTTACAGACCATACCGTAAAATCTTATTGCACTTATTTAGGTGCTTATCTTAACTATATTGAAACCAAGCTTTACAAACTTCCTGACGATGTTTCATGGGAAGAAATTAGAAGCTTTATTTTCTGGATTCAACAACAACGAAATCTAGCTGACCGCACTGTAAATACTTGCATTTCACAACTTCGTTTCTTTACCCTTTATGTTCTTCATAAACCATGGGACCCTTATCAACTTCCTATGCGTAAGTTTGATTCTTATCTACCTTTTGTTCCCTCAAAAGAAGAAGTGAATACTTTTATTTCTACTATACCCGATTTGAAACACAAAGCTATGATTGCATTGATGTATTCTGCTGGTCTTCGAATTGGTGAGGTTTGCCAGCTTAAATACAAAGATATTGATCGTAAATCCATGAGAATCCACATCGTGCATGGTAAAAATCGTACTGATCGATATGCAATTCTCTCTAAACTAGCTCTCGATATTCTTACTGAGTACTGGTTTGTTTTTGGTAAACCGATGGATTGGCTTTTTCCCAAACAATTTAAAGATAGTGACAAACCAATTGATACTTTTTTTCTATCCAGACATATTTATGCCCATGAGGATATTTTGGGTTGGGAACATCGCTTGACTTGCCATTCATTTCGCCACGCTTTTGGTACTCACCTGTATGAAAATGGCACTGATTTGCTGACCATAAAGGCTTTACTTGGTCACAAATCTTTGAATTCCACTACCATCTATGTTCAACTTGCTTCCAATGGTGTAGGTCGTGCGATTAGTCCTTTTGATTATCAGAAGGATTCTTTCCATGCATAAAATTCAAGAGATTTTTCACAATTCTTATAATGAATACTGCAACCACTATAATCCAAGCAATGTACAACACAAAGCTGCTTTATCCATTATGAACTGCAAGTCTGGCAAGCTTGGTTGTAACATATCTATCTGCGGGGACTGTGGTCATTTAGAAACTCATAACAATTCCTGTCGCAATCGGAATTGTCCTTGTTGTCAGGCAATACTCAAAGAGCTTTGGATTGATGCTCGTAAAGCAGAAGTTATTGATTCCCCATACTTTCATGTAGTATTTACCTTGCCTTGCGAATTAAATCCGATTATTTATGCAAATCAGGCTTTGCTTTATTCCTTGATGCATAAATGTGCATCTGAAACATTATTAGAATTATCTGCAGACAAGAAATATTTAGGAGCTACTCCTGGCATTATTCAGGTCCTTCATACTTGGGGACAAGAATTAAATTTTCATCCTCATATTCACTGCATTATTACTGGTGTTGGATTAACAAAAACCAAACAATTAAGAAAAAGTCGTAGCAAGTTTTTTATCCCAGTTAAAGTGTTAGGAAGTAAGTTTCGTGGTAAATTCCTTGACCAGCTACAGATACTTTTTGAGAAAGACAAACTTACTTTTTCTAATCATTGCATAAAACTCAAAAACACCTATGAGTGGAATGAATTCAGAAACTCTTTGTACGGTAAAACTTGGATTCCTTATATCAAAGAAACCTTTAATGGCTTTGGAAATGCCATAGATTATCTGGGTAGATATACACACCGTATTGCAATTAGTAACAATCGCATTAAATCAGTAACAGGAAACCACGTTACTTTTGCTGCTAATGATTACAAAACTGGTAAAAACAAGGAAGTCACTTTGACTTCTTTGGAATTCATTCGCCGGTTTATTATGCATGTATTACCTTCTGGATTTCAAAAAATAAGGTATTATGGATTTTTGAATAACCGTAGCAAAAAATTAAATCTAAAACTGATTGTAAAGTTAACTGGCAAAGCACTGTTTCAGTCAAATTTTATTACTATGAGCCATGAGGAATTGCTTTTGTCTCTTTGGAATATCAATGTTCATGTATGTACTGAATGTGGCTGCGCTTCTATGAGACATGCGGGTAGAACTTATTCTTTACGGAATTAGATTCTAGAACTGAATACTTTTTTCAGTCTCCAAATGGAGGCTTAGTTGTAATACAAAAAATTACATATTTACAACTATAAATTCATATATTCACTTTTAAATTTGCCTTTTTAATACCTTTTTTAAAAAATGTAGCAAGAATGGGTATCAAGCAAATACCATATACCGACCACCCATCCGCGAGTTGGTACAATAGCGAAGAATCATATTTAGAGCAATTAGAGTTTTTCTCTAACTGTTCTTTTTTGATTGCTCAAAATATGATACTTCACTTAAGAATTATAGCATAAAACAGCCCGCTTGAAAATTTCTTCATATTAATCTCCCCTGTTTGACCTACTTATCAAAATATGCCGCAATATTTTTACCAGCTCTGCAAAAAAATGTACAGCTACCACAATGAATACAGTTCTCAATTCCCAAATCACTAATATCTGCCTGACTGTCAGCTTCTCTTCGT
>JAGOIO010000053.1 GCA_017995595.1 bacterium
GCAATAGATGTTTACGAAAACGAACCTGACATCGCAAGTTCACCACTATTGACAGTTAATGGTAATATTGTTTTAACACCGCACTTAGGAGCAAGCACAAAGGAAGCACAAATAAAGGTTCCAGTTGATGTTGCAAACCAAATTAAAGATGTATTAACAGGCGGAAAAGCAAAAACTCCGGTAAATAAAATCTAAGAAATTAAAATCAAACTTAAAAAAAACGCTCTTGATAATATCAAGAGCGTTTTTTTGCAAAATGTTGGTAAGTTTTAATTTGAGCAATAGTAAATTTTCGCATATCTTCACCACATACACCTGAATAAAAAGCCTTATACCATTTTACAGTTTCTTTTATCGCTGTATCAGCATTATAAACAGGCTTCCAACCTAAAACTTTTCTTGACTTATTTATATCCAACATAAGTAAATTTGCCTCATGTAAAGGACTTTTTTTGCCTACTATAACTTTACCTCTACCATATTTTTCAGTAACCTTTTTGGCAACATCAGCAACAGTTAAAACAGATTCTGTATTTGGACCAAAATTAAAGGCCTGTGTATATTTCCTACCGGTTTTAAAGAGTTTTTGACCTAAAGTCAAATATCCTGAAAGCGGTTCTAAAACATGTTGCCAAGGTCTTACAGCAATAGGATTTCTTATTTCGATTTTTGGTTCTTCATTATTTTCTAAATCTTCATTAATCGCCCTGATACAATCAGGAATAAGCCTGTCTAATGCCCAATCGCCACCACCAATAACATTACCAGCTCTTGCAGTTGCCATTGAATACATTTTTCCACCTTGCAAAAAAGAACGCCTAAAAGATGCGGACATTATCTCAACGCAAGCTTTTGAAGATGAATACATATCATATCCACCCAACGGTTCGTCTTCAGAATACGGGTGTTTAATTTCTTTATTATCATAGCACTTATCTGTCGTAATATTTACAAAACTCTTTATTGAAGGGCATTTATAAGCTGCATTTAAAACATTTAAAGTTCCCATCACATTTGTTTCGTAAGTCAAAACAGGCTCTGCATAAGAATATCTGACCAACGGTTGTGCTGCAAGATGAAACAAAATATCAGGTTGAAAACTTTGCATAGCTTTCTTTAATTTTCTTTTTTCTAAAATACTTCCATACACATTATTTATCTCTTTATCAATTCCTAATGCTAAGAACATTGACGGGTTCGTATTAGGTTCAAGAGAATATCCCATAACCTCTGCACCCAAAAGCTTTAGCCAAAGGCACAACCAACTTCCCTTAAATCCGCTTGCCCCTGTTACAAAAACCTTTTTACCTTTATAAAAATTCAAATCCATATTTTCACTCATCTCTGCTATTTATAATATTTTGCTTTACTATTTTATACTTATTTAGTAAATACGTCAACAAAATTTTCTTTTTTAAATTTCATAATTTTATCATAAGAGGCTTTTATATTCTTGTATAAAATTTCATCTTTTTCAGCCTCTATTGACAAGTCATCAATGATTTTTAGAGTTGAATCGTAGCAATCTCTATAAAGAAGAATGTTCACACCTGCATTAATAGCCATTTTACAAGCATTTACCGCACCAAAAGCTTGTACTCCACCCATTATCATATCATCAGTAATTATTAAGCCTTGATAATTCATTTTTTCTATCAAATATTTTTTTACAACATTTTCGCTTAAAGATGATGGTATAACCTCTTTATCAAAGCATTTACAATGAAGATGTGCAACCATAAGCATTGGAGACCAAACCTTTTTAAAAGGTTCTATATGGAATTTTTCAAACTCCTCAAGTGATAAGTTTATCTCAGGCAAGCCTTTATGACTATCAGTTTCAGCATCTCCGTGTCCTGGAAAATGTTTTACACAAGGAATTATTTTATTTTCAAGATAAGTTTTTACAACCGTAGCTCCAGCCTCAATAACATCTTTTGTTTTATCAGAAAATGCTCTTTCTCCAATAATAGGATTTTTTGGATTTGTATTTACATCAAGACAAGGTGCAAAATTCAAATTTATTCCATAAGACAACAGTTCACTTGCAATTTCTTGAGTTTGCGATTTCAAAAATTCTAACCCTTTTTGATAAGCAAATTTAGCACTTAAATATTTTTTACCATTGTGAATATTCTCGGTTCTCTCAACTCTACCACCCTCTTGGTCTATTGCAAGAAACGGCGGAATAAAAGCATTTGCCTTTATTTCAGCGATTAATTTTTTAAATCGCTTCGCAGACTTTATATTCTGAGTAAAAAATATAACACCGCCAAGCCCCTGAGATAAAGCGGTTACAAGATTTTTATTTTCATTTAATTCATCTCCGTCAAGTCCGATAACAAACATTTGACAAAGCATTTTTTTAGTAATATTCTCCATAATAAAATCATACATTTAATTGAGGTCAAAATGCAAGTTTTTTAATAGAATATAATAAAACTTGTATGGGATAGGTAGGAATTTATGAAAAAATTTTTTATTTTTGTAGTTATAGGACTTTTAGCAATATGTGCATTGAATGTTAATATGGCACAAGCCAAAAAGTCAGGTGGTAAAGGGATTAGTGCAGATGATGTTCAAACTATGTCAGATAGCATTAACAAGCTTGTCGGCAAAATGTATCAACACGCATTATTTTCACCTGAAGACAATGCGAGCCTTATAAACATAAAACTTAAACTTGATGACCAAATGTTAGTTTCTTCTGACCCATCATTTGCACCGTTATATTATAAACTTGGACTACTTTACAAAAATAGAGATATGAAAGACGAAGCTACAGATTGTTTCCAAACCATTTTAGAAAATTTTGGAACAACAGCACTTGCACCAAAAGCAGCTGCACAATTAAAGCTTATGGGAGTTACAATAGCACCGACAACAGGTAAAGCCGTCGGGAAATAAAACACAGGAGTTAAATAATAATGGCAGATACATTTAGAGAATTAAAATGTCCGGCTTGTCAAAAGGTTATGAAAAAGATTTTTATACCAAAAGAGGGTATAAATGTTGATGTTTGTGTTGACGGTTGCGGTGGAATGTTTTTTGATAACAGAGAATTAAAAGATTTTGACGAAGCGAATGAAAATATTGATGAAATTTTAAATGCAATAAAAGGAAAAACTTTTACACCTGTTGATACTAATAACAAAAGAGTTTGCCCTGCTTGTGGAGCAAACATGGTTAAGAATTTTTCAAGTGCAAAACACCAAATTACTATTGATGAATGTTATTCTTGCGGTGGAAAATTTTTAGATGCAAATGAGTTAGTTGAATTTAGAAGCGAATACGATACAGAAGAAGCACGCAGTCAGGATATGCTAAACCAAGTTCAAAACACAGTCGGAATTGAAATTGAAAAGTTAGATGCAGAAAATGCAGAGCGAAGACAACATCGTTCTTTATTAAAACGACTATTCGATTCAATCGTATATGATGGTAGTTCAAACATTTAAGCACATATTTTTAGCAGAATAGTAACGTTTTAAAGATTATAAAAGATTAATTAATCATTAATCGCATTTTGTTTTGCCACCCCAGCTTAAATCCGTACAGTGCAAATAGTCCATGTTTTCATTCTGCAAAACCCACGCTGTACACCCCCAAGACCAAGAACTTGAAATCGAACAGTTTTTGGAAAATGAGTCTGAATCACCTTTTGTTCCAAACGGAATAATTCCATATTCAGATAGGTAAAAATAGAACATATCTTTACCTAGAATATTAGGCTTTTGGATTCCATTTATATCAATGTAATATTCTCCGCAAATATTAGACAAAGGCAATGATTCACCTCTTTTTCCAGAACAATTCGGTTCTGAAAGTTTTTGTGAAAGAATCAATGTTCCATCTGATAAAAATATTCCCGGATATGAATTATAACTTGTAGCGTTTACTCCATTCAAATATTTATATTTTAAGTTGATATTACAATCAGAAATAGAATTTTTGGTACAATCTTTAAGTACGTTCAAATGAGGCATTAAATATGTTAATATTCTATTATTATTTGTATCCAAATCCCATTCATCAGGATTACCTTCATCATTAACAGCCAAATTATATGCATTTGATAATGTAGAATAGACTTTTTTGAGCTTAGAAACAGTTTCTCGCTCTTGAGATTTTTGCATAAGCGTAGGAATAGTCAAAGCCGCAACAATACCAATTATACCAAGTGTAATCAATACTTCAGCTAACGTAAATGCTAAAAGCCTACCCCAATACTTACCTTTAGAGAGTTTTACCCCCCCCCCCATGGGCATAACACAGTAATAGCAGTATTCTTTGGCATATTCTTATTCCTCATTTTTGTTGTAATACTTCTATTATACCACATTTTGAGGATATATCAACATTTCCAAAATTTAGAAAAACTAAAATTTAAAAATTAATTAAAAATTCTAAATTTCAAAATTGCTAAAATTGCACAAACTCCATCTTTCCATGTAATTTTCTTACCTTCTGCATACTTTCGTCCATTATACGAAATCGGTAATTCTTTAATTCTTGCACCACTCTTGAAAACCTTTGCTGTAATTTCAGGCTCAAAGTCAAACCTATCAGATTTTATTGTTATATTCTTTAGAATATCAGACTTAAAGGCTTTATAACAAGTTTCCATATCTGTAAGATGCTTTCCATACAAAATATTTGTCAAAAGTGTCAAAACCTTATTTGCAAAAAGACTTGACGGCATAAAGTTTGAAACCGATTTACCGTCTAAAATTCGAGAACCATAGCAAACATCTGCTTCATTGTTCAAAATAATTTCAACTAATTTTGAATAGTCCTGCGGATTATATTCTAAATCTGCATCTTGAATTACAATAATATCGCCCGTTGATTCTTTTATTCCTGTCCTTAAAGCAGAACCTTTTCCTTGGTTTTTATCATGGTAAAAAATACGATATTCATTTTCCATGCCCGACAATAATTCCCTCGTTCCATCAGTTGAAACATCATCTATCAAAATAATTTCTTTTTCCAAACCGCAAAAATCTGCATTATTAACCTCTACCAAAAGGTCTTTTAGCGTATTTATCTCATTATATACAGGAATTAAAATTGAAATCTTTTTCATTTATTTTTTCTCCTAAACATGTAGCAAAAAAATTTGTTTGAGTTATCATAAAATATATTGTATAATCAAATTGGAAGAATGTTAAGGTTTTTTGTATGGATATTAAACAAAGTTCAAATAACGAAGCGATTAAGCAAGGTGAAGGTCTCATAAAAGAAACATTGGATTTAATGGCTAAACACAACTATAGTGAAGCACACCGAACGATTTGCGAAGCCCAAAATGTTTTTAATAAACATAAATCGGATAAACATATTTCGATATGTTTGAGTCTCATCGGATTATTAGAATATTACAAAACTAATAAATATTTAAGAGCGTTGACATACTTAAATGATGCAAAATATTTGGCAAATTTTTCAAAAAGCCAAACCGCAACAATAATTAACAAGATTTCATCAGGCGACATATATTTATCTGAAAAAAATTATGAAACAGCACTTGCAGATTACGAAAAGGCAAAATATATCGCAAGAGAAAAAGACGAATATGAACTTCTATCAATAATTGAAGATAAAATTTCTAATTTAAGAGCAAAATACAAAAAACAAACTAATCAATCTGCCGAAGAAATACCTGTGGCACATATTCCCGGCAAAATCAAAAAAAGAGACCCGCTTACCGCCTTATTAAAAATAAGCCAAACAATCTCCGCAGAAACAGATGTTGATACATTAATTGAGGTTATAGCAGAAGAAACAAAAGCCGCAATACAAGCTGACCGTTGTAGTGTATTTTTATATGACAAAAACAAAGATGAATTGTGGTCAAAAGTAGCACTAGGAATGGATAAGCAAGAAATACGATTTCCGGCAGGCAAAGGTCTTGCAGGTTTTGTTGTAAAGACAGGCGAACCTATCAACATTAAAGATGCTTACAATGACGACAGATTTAATAAAGAAATTGACTTGCAAACAGGATATCGAACTAAAACTATTCTTTGCATGCCAATTAAGAATTTAAAACAAGAAATAATCGGAGCTTTCCAAGTTCTTAATAAACTTGACGGAGAATTTGAAGAAGAAGACGAAGATTTGCTAATAGCAATAGGTTCAAGTGCAGGTGTAGCGTTAGAAAATGCCCAACTGTTCAAGCAACAACAACAAATGTTAGCCGAAGAAAAAAGAGTTTTCGATAGCTTTATTGATACCCTTGCAGCTTCAATCGATGCCAGAGATAAGATTACAGCAGGTCATTCAAGCAGAGTAAAGCTTTATTCTTCACTTATTGCCAAACAATTTAATTTTGACGAAAAAATGATTGAAATAATCGAAAAAGCCGCAACCCTTCACGATATAGGTAAAATCGGAATAAGAGATGCTGTTTTACAAAAAGACGGAAAGCTTACAGATGAAGAATATAAGCATATTCAACAACACGTTGAAATTACACATAACATTTTACAAAAAATTCACATGTCTGACGATTTTAAACTCGTAACTGAAATAGCTTGTACTCACCACGAAAAATATGACGGAACAGGTTACTACAGACATTTAAAAGGTGAAGAAATACCGTTTGGAGGTAGAATCCTTGCCGTATCTGATGTTTTTGATGCAATAACATCAAAAAGGCACTACCGTGATAAAATGCCTATTTTAAATGTTATTACAATTATGATAAAAGATTCTGGTTCCCACTTTGATAAAAGCGTTGTCGATTGTTTTCTTTCAATATCTATTGATAAAATAGTTAAAGTCTTTTTGACAGAAAATGACCTTGTACTAAAACCTGAAGACGGAGAATTTCTAAAGAACTATAACCTTTTGGATTTATATAAAATTCTTTCTGTAAAAACAGAAGAAGATATGAATGAAGAAGAAAAGAAATTTGTAAACTTATTTAATTTGTACTATACTGCAAAGACATCAGGTAAAGAAAGTTCCGATTAATGCTTAAACAAATTTTACCAAAAGCACTAACATTATCAGTTTGTTGTATTCTTGCAAGCTCTGGAATACAAAATTGTTGTGCTGAAGAGTCAACAATGACAATTCCGCTTCAACAAGGTAGCGTTTCCTCTAATGAACAAGTCATAGACTTGTCAAGACCGACACAATCTGTTGATAATGTTAAATCCGTAAATTTGAGCGAAAATGATGCTTTTTATCACCTGATAAGTGCCTCTGACAGATTTGTACAATGTAACATCAGGGCAGCTTGGAATGATTTTAGAGACCTTATAAATTCTGTAGAACCAAATGACTTTGTATATCTTTCTGTTGCAAAAAAAATGTCTGAATTGGGATTTTTTGACCTTGCAAATCTGGCTATATCAAAAATTTCCGATAAAGAATTAGCCTCTGTACCTATTGATGAAATGAAAAGATTTTATTTTCCCAAAAAGAAACTAAAATTATCTGATGAATTATTTTTAGCTGAAAATTATTCAAATATAATGTACAACGACCAAAGTGCAGAAGCAGCAAATGAATTACTTAAAAATACGAATTTGATTTCGACTTCAGACTACGCAAATTATCTTGTAGCTCTTGCCTCATATAAATCAGATTTTAACGAAAATGCTATGCGACATATTTCAATGGCAATAACACAAAATCCTTACAACTTAAACTATGTAAGATTGAAAGCTAAAATTATCGCAGACAGCAAAACTCCACAAGATGCGTTAAAAGTAGTAGAAGTATTAAAGCACCAAAATTTGGCTTCCGCAGACTATATAAGACAAATTAAATCTCTAGAACAATACGTAATGTACAAAATAGCAAAAAAACCTTGGGAAAAAACTTATCATCTCGGCTATCATTATTATCTGGAAAATGACAGTTCAAAGGCAATTCGTACGCTTCAAAGTTCTCTTGCACTATCAAAAAGAAAATATCAACAAGAAATGATATATTCTCTTATGAGTGAAATATATTTGACACTAGATGAATATGAAAAAGCTGGAGATACAGCAAAAAAAGCCCACAAACTTGATAGCTCTGATGTAAAAGCTTTAATAACCTTAGGCGATTTAAGCTATAAAAATCAGAATTATAAGCAAGCTTTAAAATATTACAAGTCAGCTTCAGCACATGACAAAACCGCATATAAACCGCTTGTAAATGAAGCAAAAACTTATCAGAAGCTTAATGAGCTTGAAAAAGCAGAAGATTTATATAAAAAAGTTTTAAAAACACATTCTGACTCTTATGAAGCATACTACAACGTTGCGATGATGCAAGATGAAAATTCTCAGGATAGAATAGTATATCTGAAAAAAGCAATCGCTGTGAATTTACAATACAAAGA
>JAGOIO010000054.1 GCA_017995595.1 bacterium
TTTGGCTCCTGAATATAAAGATAAAATTTCTAAATATGAAGATGTTTCTATTGAAAAGTGTGTTTTGGGGCAAATTGAACTTGCAGGTTGTAAAATTGACGATAAAAATCCTGATTTAGAGCTGATTGTTAATAATTTTGAAAAAGCGCAGGGCGAAATTGTTATGAATGTTGATACAAAGCATTTTGATGAGGCTTTTATTCCTCCTGAAAGTCCATATCTGATTGCAGATGTTAGATTTGCAAATGGGGCTGATAATAAATTTGTTAACGAATTCTTTAAAAATAAAATAGATTTGAAAAATTTTTATGGCTATAGTGCTTGGAATACAAGTGCAAATTCTATTGGTAGCTTAATTTGTTGTGCTTTAGTTAAATTCTTTGCAAAGAATATTGATGAAAATGCTTTTAAAAAAGTTCAATTTGTTCGATTTGCTGATGATTGGGCGTATCAGGCGAATGTAAGGCAAAGTTTAAAACATAAATATCAAAATCCGCAAATTTTGCCGTTAGAAAATGAAATAAAACCTTTTATGGATAAAATTAATAAGGTTTTAATTTCTGATTTTAATGCCGAATTTTCTTTTCCGTGGAACAGATTTTTTGAGGTGGAAGTAAAAATTAAATGAGTATTTTAGAAATTTTTATATTGGCTGTCGCACTTTCTATTGATGCGTGCGTTGTATCATTTTCGCAAGGCCTTATTTTTACTCATAATAGAGTGAAAAATTCATTTTTATTAGCATTAGCCGTTGGCTTTTTCCAATTCTTTATGCCTGTTTTAGGCGGAGTTGGTGTTTCTTTTGTGCAAAAAATAATAGAACCGTTTGCTCCATATATCGTTTTTACAATATTTTTAATCTTGGGTTTAAAATTTATAAAAGATGCACTTGACGGTGAGGAAGAACAAAAATCTGTAAAGTGCGATTTGGGTGTCAAATATATTATTGCCGTTGCCGTTGCAACAAGCATTGATGCTTTAGCTGCCGGTGTAAACATTAGGTTATCTTCTCCCGATTTAATATTTCCATCTGTAATTATCGGTATTGTAACGTTTATAAACTCACTTTTGGGATTTTGGTCAGGACAATTTTTTAAACATTTTCCATCAAAAAATCTCGAAATTTCAGGTGGTGTTATCCTGATTTTGCTTGCAATTAAAGCTATTTACTAGAAATGTTAATTTTGTAAAATTTTTTCTTGAAATTGAAATTCGGCTCATTATATATACTTTATATATACATAGAGAGTCCGTTAAAGAGATTTTAAGAAAGAGGCGTTATATGTCAGTAAATTCTGTTTCATCAGTATCAACATCACAAGTAGCATCATCTTCATCATCATCAAGTCAAATATCATCAAGCACAAAAAAGAAATTAGAAGAATTGGCAGCACAAGGCGTGAATGTTTCAAATATAAAGACAGAAGCACAAGCTGAAGCATTAATAAATAAAGTTGAATCAGCTCAACAACAACAAAAGGCTCAAGGTGCAAATGCTCAACAAGGAAACAATTCAGAAGCAACGATAAAAACTGAAATTACAGACTTAGCTCAAAAAATGGGCGTTGCTGTTGGAAATGATGACAAAGTTTCAGATATAATGGACAAAGTTTCACAAAAACTTACAGAACTTCAATCAAGTGCCGGTTCTGATGCTTCTAAAAAATCAGAATATGAGCAATATGCTTCTCAATATTCAGATATTGAAAAAGAATACAATCAATCACAATCTGGTCAATCAATGATTTCTGGAAGCATGAACGGTATGGCAAATTATAACAAGGCTCTTTTAGGACTATAATTAATTATTAAGACTATAAATTAAAAAGATTGATAAACAAAAAGACTGCGAAATTAAATTTCGCAGTCTTTTTGTTAGTTTTTATAGAATTTTAAATCTAAAAGCTTTTCTATTTTTGCAGAATCTATTATGCTATAGATTTTTTCGCAAAGCTCGTCTAACTCTTGGTTTGACAATTTTTCAAAATGTTTTGTACAAGACGGAACTTGAACGTTATCTGTCGATTTTATTCCGATAAAGTTTTTGTTTATTTGTGCAAATTCAATATAAGCATTAAAAATATCAGATAAAAAAGGATTGATTTTTGCAGGGCGATTTGTGAAATATTTAAAATCACGATTAAGTGAGTTTATATATTCAAGTCCGAATTTTGCTTCAACGGCACAATCAAGCTCTTTTAAATCTTCTTTTGTCATATTATCAGTTGTGTTTCCTGATATTTCTTTAGCATCAGACTTAAAACGGCAAGAAATGAAGCTTCCCCAAAGGATACAACCAAGATAAAATGATGCACATTTTTCAATCATTCCGTAAATTGCAGTTTCATTTTTAATTAGCCAGAATTTTTTTTGATGATTAGCTTTAAGCTTAGAAAAATCTTGATTTATCAAAGCAACATTTTCAATCAAAGAAAAAGAAAGCTTAGAAAATCCGGGGTCAAAAGGTACAGTTTTATCAAATTTTTTCATAAATCCTCCATAAATAATTGTTTTTTTATTTTATCTCAGGCACAATTCAAATTCAATAATAAGTAATGTAAAATTTCTGCTAAAAGCCTTAAATAACATGGATTTATCCTCTAAAAGCATTAAATATATGATGTGTTCTAAAGCATTATAACTTGTTTTCGCTATCATGTGTGTTGGTGGAGAAAACGAAAGGAGAGTTATCATGACAACAGAAGTAAATTCAATTAATTCAACGAGTGCTACATCTTCTACAAGCTCAACGAGTTCATCAAATACAGCATCAAATGCATTAACAGATGAAACAAAAGCAAAATTGTTAGCACTAGGAGTTGACGTATCAAACATTAAGACTGAAATGCAAGGAGAGATTGCACTTCAACAGGCACAAAGACAGCAAAAAACACAAGAAACGGCAAAAAATTCGCAAGAGGATTCTGTAAAATCAGAAGCTCTTTCTTTAGCTTCAGAAGTTGGAGCGAGCGTATCATCTGATGCAACGACCTCTGACATAATGAGTGCTATTTCTGCAAAAATTTCTGAATTGCAATCCTCAGCAGGAGCAGATGTTTCAAAAATGCAGCAAGTTGCAGAGTATCAACAGCAATATGATTCATTATCAACTTCTATTGCTTCACAGCAAATGCAACAAGCTCAAATGGCGAGTTCAATGAACGGACTTGCAAATTATAATAAGATTTTTCAAAATATTTAGTTAGGTTTTTTCCTTCAGGCTTTTGATACCAAAAGCCTGAAGGAATATAACTGACCTGAAATTTCCTCGCTAATTATTTCTAAACTAAAAGCTAAGCGAACTTGCTTCACTCAAACAACCGCTTAGCTCTGCCGTTGTTTCGTTAAGTAATAATTGCTCAAAAATAAAAGGTCGGGAACCAATGTTGAAAGCTTTGTACTCACGCATCACAACGTAATTCTGAACAAGGTCAAACATTTATAAATCAGGTTATTTCCAATAGACTTTAAAATTATTTATTTCATCAACAGACTTGTCAAAATCACCATTAAAACAAACACATCTGTCATCAACATATAAATATGCTAAATCCTTTGTATTAGTTATATCAGAAATAAATTCATCTAAATTATACTTAATAAGCCACTTAGCCGTAAGCAACTTATTTCTGGTTGTAAAAAATTTTATATCAAAATTTTTTGAAAGTTTTTGTAAAAAATCGTTTGCTCCTGACTTAATCTCTGGAATAATATTTTTATCAAAATTTCCGTCATATTGATTCAGAACTCCGTCTAAATCTATTAATATTGTCTTTGCCAAACTATATCCTTTTCCGTATCACGTTCGTGAAAGCGATAATTAAATTTTAACATTAAAATGAAAAAATGCAAGATAAAAAATCGGATAAAAAGAAAATTATATTACAGGCTTTGGCAAAAACTATGAAAGAATTAAGAGGAAATCAAAGCCAATTTATGTTAGCTTCGGAAAATGATATTTCAATTTCTATTATTAGTTCGGCAGAAAGAGGATTAAAAGACCCACAGTTAACAACTTTATTTAAACTTGCGGAAGCGTATGACATAGAATTAGACGCTTTTATTTCAAAAATAATTAAAAATTTACCTAATAATTTCTTTTTAATAGAAAAATAAAAGGTCGGGGACAATGTTGGAAATTGAAAAATTTTAACGCTGTTAAAGGCTCTGAACATTTGACCCATGAGTTCGGCATGACGATAGGCTTGAAAAATCCTTAAAAAGTGGTATAATGGATATGTTTATACACGAAAAAGGAATTAGAATGAAAAAGGCCTTTACGTTAGCTGAAGTATTAATAACGCTTGGTATAATCGGTATTGTTGCTGCTTTAACTATTCCTACTCTTATGCAAAAAACTCAAGAGCATGAAACTATTTCTAAATTGAAAAAAGTTTATGCAACTTTAACTAATGCTTATGAACTTGCGGTTAATGAAAATGGTTCTATGGACGGGTGGAACATAACAACAGATTCTGCAGGTTTAACAAATCTGGTTACACCGTTATTACCTCATTTGCAAGTCGCTAAAAACTGTGGTACCGGAACAGGTTGTTTTCCAAATGTTATTTATAAACGTCAAGATAATGGTAATCAATATAATTGGGAAACCGTTACTGACAGATATAAGATTCAATTATCTGATGGAACATTGGTAATGTTTAATACCGCTTACGTTGATCCATCTATAAAATATGCTCAAATATATGTTGATTTAAATGGTTTTAAGAAGCCAAATAAATTGGGCGAAGATTTTTTCTATTTCTATATTTATAAAAATCCTGAAAAAATATTGCCTGCAGGAGTCCCTTCTGTTGAAGGAAATGATGCTATGAATAATTGTTATAATTCAGGTTGGAATTGTGCGGCTTGGGTTCTGCAATATGAAAACATGGACTATTTGCATTGTAGCGGTTTAACCTGGGGCGGTAAAACAAAATGCGATTAGTTAAATACTAAATTCTATTTTGCTCGGTTTGGCATGAAAAGAATTGATTTATCATTTACGCAAAGACGGCGAAATTATTTTTTAAAATAATTTCGCCGTCTCTCTTTTGTATATTTGAAGATGCTATACAAAAACTTTTATATTTTTTAAATTTAGTATCTTTCTAAATATCTATCTATTTCCCAACCTGATACATAAGTTCTGAATGAGTTCCATTCCTTTTTCTTAGCACTCATAAACTCATTGAAAATATGTTCTCCAAGTGCAGCTCTTGCAACAAGAGATTTATCAAGTTGCTCTATTGCTTCTGCTAAACTTCCTGGAAGTGAATCTATTTTTTGTCTCTTACGTTCTTTTGTTGTCAAGTGATAAATATTACTTTCAACAGGAGCAGGCGGGTCAATCTTGTTTCTGATTCCGTCAAGTGCTGATTCCAAAATAGCTGCAAATGCTAAGTAAGGATTACAACTAGGATCTGGTGAACGAAGTTCTACTCTTGTTGCATTTCCACGTTTTGCAGGAACTCTTAACAAGGCACTTCTGTTTGCCAAAGACCATGCAAGATATACAGGTGCTTCGTATCCTGGAACTAATCGCTTAAAGCTGTTTACTGTCGGATTTGTAATAGCTGTTATGCTCTTTATGTGTTTCAACATTCCACCGATTGAGTAAAGTGCTACATCTGAAAGCTGATATTCACTGTTTTCATCATAGAATGAATTTTTGCCATCTTTGAACAATGATACATTACAGTGCATTCCTGAACCGTTTATTCCAAAAATAGGTTTTGGCATAAATGTTGCGTGAAGATTATGTTCAGCTGCGATTGCCTTAACTGCTACTTTAAATGTCGTTACATTATCTGCTGTTGTTAAAATATCTGCATATTTAAAATCTATTTCGTGTTGACCGTCTGCAACTTCATGGTGAGATGCTTCAATATCAAATCCCATTTCTTGTAAGGCCAATACGATATCTGCTCTAACTTTTTCTCCCAAGTCATCAGGACCTACATCATAATATCCTGCTTTATCTTGAGTGGTTGTTGTTACTGCTCCGTCTTTCTTTTCAAATAAGAAAAATTCGGCTTCAGGTCCCATATTCATTGAAAATCCAAGTTTTTCTGCTTCTTTCATAACTCTTTTTAAGTTACATCTTGGGCAACCTTCAAAAGGTGTTCCGTCAGGGTTATATATGTCGCAAATTACTCTCGCACTTCTTGCTTCTTTATCTCCCCAAGGCAAAATTTGGAATGTATTCTTATCAGGGTGGAAGAACATATCTGATGTTTCTATACTTCTAAAGCCCTTGATTGATGAGCCATCTAGCATTATTTCGTTTGCTAAAATCTTGTCTATATGGTCTGATGGTATTGCCATATTCTTCACTTGACCGTTGATGTCAACAAATTGTAATTTTATAAATTTAATGTCGTTTTCTTTTATTTGCTTCTTAATAAACTCGTCTGTTAAATCTTTTCCCCCCGCAGGAATATGATTAAATTCAGTCATTCTGTCTCCTCTTCTTGCCTATTTATTGGCGTATTAACTATATCAACTAACTATTATTAGAATACTTTTTGAAAAAAAGGTCAAGCTTTTTCGTATTAAGAAAATATAAACAAGATTTTTCGCTTTTTAATTTTTTAATTTTTTTTAAGACTTTTCAAATTTTCTTTCTGCTTTTCTTATTCTTTTTTAAAAAAATTCTTCGATTTTGAAATTTTTTGTTCGTATTTTCTCCAAAATCGAAGATTTTTTTAATATTTATTTTTTTGAACTTTTCTTAACATTTCTAAATTTACAAAATTCTACTGATTGAATTTTTTACCTTTTCTCTTGTAGTATTCTTCAATAAATCCTGTGTTAAAGTTTCCTGATGTAAACACTTCATCTTCAATGATATCTTGATGGAACGGAAGTGTTGTTTCAAGTCCTGTTATAACATATTCTTTCAAAGCTCTATACATTCTGCGTCTTGCTTCGTTTCTTGTTCTGCCCCAGCTGATAAGCTTACCTATCATAGAATCGTAAAACGGTGGAATAGTATAGCCTTGGTAACAGTGAGAATCAACTCTTACTCCAAATCCTCCGGGTGTTACATAACCTTCAATTTTACCTGGGTTTGGCATAAAGTCCTTTTCCGGATTTTCTGCATTAATTCTACATTCTATTGCATGACCTCTTAATAATATATCGCTTTGCGTAAAATCTAATTTCTCTCCTGCGGCTATCATAATTTGCTCTCTTACGATATCAATGTTTGAAATCATTTCTGTTACACAATGTTCAACTTGAACTCTTGTATTCATTTCCATAAAATACCATTTGCCATCGTGGTCAAGTAAAAATTCTATTGTACCTGCACCCTCATAATTTATAGCTTTTGCTGCTCTTACCGCTGCTGCTCCCATTTCTGCTCTTGTCTTTTCATCAATTGCCGGTGATGGTGCTTCTTCTATTAACTTTTGGTGTCGTCTTTGTATTGAGCAATCTCGTTCTCCTAA
The DNA here is from genome assembly GCA_017995595.1 of bacterium. Lineage (GTDB taxonomy): Bacteria > Cyanobacteriota > Vampirovibrionia > Gastranaerophilales > Gastranaerophilaceae > JAGOIO01. The sequence goes on from JAGOIO010000054.1 coordinate 7,455, forward strand.
GTGTACTACGTTTCCATAGCTATCACCTAAAATCTGAACTTCTATATGTCTCGGATTTTCTAAATATTTCTCTACGTAAACGTCAGGATTTCCAAATGACTTTTCGGCTTCGTTTTGGCACATATTCATCATGCTCTCAAGCTCATCATCATTTCTGACAATTCTCATTCCTTTGCCTCCGCCACCTGCGGTTGCTTTTATTATTACCGGATATCCGACTTTATGTGCAAAATCTGCAACTTCTTTTACGCTTTTTACAATGCCTGTTCCTGGTGTTACAGGAACATTATTTTCTACCATTGTCTTTCTGGCTGTTGCTTTGTCGCCCATTCTATTCATCGCTTCTACTGATGGTCCGATAAATTTTATTCCGTGTTGCTTGCATATCTCTGCAAAATCTGCTCGCTCTGACATAAATCCGTATCCGGGGTGAATTGCATCTGCTCCGCAAGCTAATGCTGTTGAGATAATTGCAGGTATGCTTAAATAACTCTTACTGCTTGATGCTGGTCCGATACAATATGCTTCTGTCGCTAAGCTTACGTGTAAAGATTGTGCATCTGCCTCTGAATATATCGCAACTGTTGGTAATCCTATTTCTCTGCAAGCTCTGATTACTCTTACTGCTATTTCACCTCTGTTTGCAATTAATACTTTTTTGAACATCTTTTATTCATTACAGCCTGTTTCTATTCAGGTCGCCTTTCCTTATTCTATTGTACTTCTAACTTTTATCTTTGTTGTATCGTCTTAATCAAACTTATGCACTCAAGGTCTTTTAACCAAATTCCTTTAATTATTTTCTGATTTCTCCTTTCGCTACTGTTTTGCTTGTCTCTCTTCATATTCTTTTC
>JAGOIO010000193.1 GCA_017995595.1 bacterium
TTTCCATTCTTCGAGTGCTTTAAGATACGCTTTTCTGTCGTAAAAACCAAACGATCCGTTAGGTAAATTCATGTAATCCCACCCATCGCAAAATTCGCCTTCAGGGAGTTTAAAGTCCATCATTTCCGGCTTTTTGTCTTTGAAGTTGATTTTTATTTCACTTCGCACTTCATCCAGACTATTAGACGTTTTCAATTCCTTTTTCGGCTGTTCAATTTCTATCATTTTATATCCTTCACCTTCTAAGCATTTAATTAACCAATCGTCACCAAATTTATTCCATAAAAGATAGAATAATGTTTCCGCTTTGCTCTCACTAAGTACCACTTCGATGTTTTGAGATGAAGGTTTTATTACCTCGTAATTTGGTACAATGCTATTAATCTCGTTAACATTAATTATTAATTTTAAATCGTATTCCATATTGTTATTTAGTTTAGTTATTTAAATCTTCCTGTATACACACCGGCTTTCAAACACCGCTTTTCAAGTTCTTCAAGTAGTTGAAAATGTTCTTCATCATCCTGCACCATGAATATCATTTTGAATACTGATTTGTAGTGCAGAAATGTGGTCACTTCTTCTATGTTTCGCCGGACCATGTTTATAAAGTCAATGTTATTATTCATGTTACTTTAGTCTAATTATTACAGAATCTTCCCTCTCTTCAAATGTGTATTTTCCGGGCTTTACTGTGTCGGATAAAAAGAATAGTGATTTAATACCGTACTGGTTAAGAAACCCGCTCACCGTTCGACCTGTGTAAGTGCTTGAAACTCGATGAATAACGATAGCTTTTTCATTATGCTTAATTACATACTCCGACTTGTAGTCATCAAAGAACGGACTTTTGAGGCGCACTACTATACTGTTATCCTTTGCTATTGTTATTGATGCTGTATTTGACATTTGTTATTGATTTTTAAATCTCATTTCGTTATCGTACCCCCAATTAATTATTTCATCCATTGATTTCTGCCCCATATTTTTAAATTTAGCAACATCAGAACGCCTATACTCAAATAATTTATTCATTGTTTCTATTTTTGCTTGCTTAAGTGCATTATAAGCTCGTATGCTTAAATCTGCATCTTCAAGTGTTACTATTTTGGTATCTAATATATTTATATAGTGATCTGATGCTTTATGCAAAAGTGTTTCAATGTCACTTCTTACCAAATCAATAGATATAGCACAAAGTCTAAATATTTCCTTTTTGAATATTTGCTTTTCTGTTTCTGTTGCATTTTTAATGCCTAATTTAATTGCTAAATTATATAGGTCGTTTGCTTTTCTGTCAATGTAATTCATTTTATTTGTTATTTTTTAAAAGTGGAGGACATCAAAAGGACATCCTCCTATAAGTGTGTGTGTCAAGTTAAATATGTAAGTTATTCTCTCTAATATAAGTAACTACTTTTTGCAATAGACCTTTTGTATTAGATAGTATCTTTTCTGTCTCTTCGCTTGACATTGTAGGTAACTGCAATGATTCTATTGAAACTGCAAGTGCTTCAAGTTTTGCTTTATCCGGTGCTGATTTTGCTTTTTTGTCCGCAAGTTGCTTAGCTTTCAATTCTGCGGCTTCCTTATCCGCTTTTTCTTTTGCCGATTTTTCTTCTGCATCTTTTTTGGCTTTTAATTCCGCTTCAAGTTTTGCAGTTGCTTCACGCTCCGCTCTTAGTTTTGCTTCTGATTCTTCCCTTTCTTTTCTTGACTTTTCTTCAGCAACTTTTCTTTCAGCTTCTACCTTTGCCCTTTCGGCTTCAATTTCCTTTTCTCTGGCTTCACGCTCCGCTTTGAGTTTTTCATTCTCTACACGCATTCTTTCTCTCTCCTCCGCTTCTGCTTTTTCACGTGAAATTCTTTCGGCTTCAACTTTTCTTTCCTCTTCGATTTTATCGTTATGCTTTTTTTCAATTCCAGCAAAGAATAAATCAAAACTTTCCTCGCTCATATTTTCATATTCTGAACGCATTATTTCGGAGGCAAAAGATGATAACTTCACCATTCTTTGTTGAACTATCAATTCCTTTTGTTCAGCTTCATAACGCTGTTTTGTTTCTTCTTTCCACCTTGCAGTTTCTTCAAGTTCTTTGGTAAGTATCTGCATTACTTGTTTAGCCTTTAACCATAAGGAATCTTCTGTTTTAAATCCTAACATTTGCGACTGAACTTCTGCCCTTTTTGCATCAAATGTTTTTTCTGATTCAAGTCTCAAATTTCTTACACCTAAGCGAATGGTATTTGCTAACTTCATGTTTATTTTGTCGCTTTCATCTTCTACCACAATTGTATCCAACTGCTCACGCATTTTTGAGACACCGTTGAAAACATGATTTAATACTTGTTGTACTTCGTTTCTTTTTTCAACTGGTACGTTTTGTGCGATTTGTGCCACTTCTGTAGGCAATAATTCTAATTCTGTTGTTTGCATTTTTATTGATTTTTGTTTAGATTATCTAATTTGAGGCGTTTTAAACGCTGTATTCCACCAAGTATTAAGCGAATACCATAATTTGTAATAAAATGGCATGTATGTCTTGTAATGTGGTTTATCGGTTAAGAATTGGATAAGATGTTCT
>JAGOIO010000192.1 GCA_017995595.1 bacterium
TAATCGGTGCAAATGATGATTCTTTGGGAACAAGGTTTCCTGATATGAGTGAAATTTATAAAAAATATCTTGTTGAACTTGCTGAACAGTCTGCAAAAGAAACAAAAATTGAAGTCCAAAGCGGAGTTTACGCTGCTACAACAGGACCTTGCTACGAAACGCCTGCGGAAGTTCGTATGCTTAGAACTCTCGGTGCTGATGCGGCAGGCATGTCAACAGTTCCTGAGGCTATAGTTGCAAATTATTGCGGAATGGACGTTTTAGGTATTAGTTGTATTTCCAATTATGCTGCAGGAGTTTCTGATAAAAAGCTTTGCCATGAAGAAGTTATTGAAACTACTAATATTGCTAAAAATAAATTTAAAACCCTTCTTTTAAAGATTTTAGAAAAAATTTAGGTATTCTCCTCTAAATTATTGTTTTAAATTTTTTTCAAAACGTATTATAATATAGTAAAAGTTTGAATTTGTGGAAGGTTTTAAATGCCAAAAATAAGAAGAGCGAAATTTTGCGACAAATATAAATTAAAAAAAATGATTTCTTTTCTGTCATCAGATGAGATAAATCTTTATATGAGTGCATTTATGAACTCTCCATTTAGCTTTTTTCATCATTTGCTACCATTAAGATTCAAATTTTTACCTGAATCTTATGTAATTCACGAACAAGATGAAATTCTTGGAATGGTAACTGTTTCACCGGTTTTGGGAAATCCATATAAATTAAGTATTAAACGACTTTTTTTGGAACAAAATTGCTTTAATGCAGGTAAACAGCTTATGGAATTTATTATTGCAAAATATGGTGCAAAAGGTGCTTATAACTTTTTTCTTGCCATAGATGATAATTATGATGAGTTGTTAAACCTCTTTGTTAACGGTTGCGGATTCAGACAGTGCGGTACGCAAGAATTGTGGAAAATTAATAGCAAAAATTTTCAAAAGACTTGCGATATGTTTATAAGACCTTTTAAAAATTCTGATGCCGAAAATGTTGCTAATCTTTTCAACGATTCAGTTTTAACTCCTTTTAAACATGCTGTTTCCAGAGAAAAAGCAGAGTATTATGATCCGATTTTCTTAGGACTTTCAGGTCAATACAAGCTCAAATATGTTATTGAAGATAGTTCAAATAGATTTTTAAATGCATATTTTTCTGTTTATACGACAGATAACGAGAATTATATTATTGATTTAACAGTGTCAAATTCAAATATGGGTTTATCTTATGAGGATATTTTTGCATTTATAGTTAATCAAATTTCTAAAAGACAGAAGAATTTTAATCTTTTTGTAAAATTGAAAAAATTTACTACAACATTTGAAGAAATGGGAAAATATTTTGAAGCAAAAGGCTTTGAAAAAGTTCAAAGTAAAGCAGTTTTATCAAAGGATTTTTATAGAATAGTAAAGCAACAACAGTTGAGTGAAAAATTAGTTTTATTTAGTGAAGTAGGTGGAAAACCTGCATACAAGGCATGTTATGAAGAAGATTTATGAAGAATATATGAGAAAATGCTTCAAGCTTGCACTCTTGGCGGACGGAAAGACATCACCCAATCCGCTTGTGGGTTGTGTAGTTCTGGACAAATATGGTGAAGTTATTTCGACCGGATATCATCATAAATGCGGAGAAAATCATGCAGAACGAGATGCACTTTTAAAACTGGAAAATGACGAAGCTAGAGGCGGAACATTGATTGTAAATCTTGAGCCATGCTCACATTTTGGCAAAACTCCGCCTTGTGCAGATTTAATTGTCGAAAAAGGTTTAAAAACAGTTGTTTATGGAATGAAAGATGTAAATCCTCTTGTTGCCGGACGTGGTTTAAAAAAATGTGAAAATGCCGGAATTAAAATAATAGGACCTGTTTTAGAAGAAGAAGCTTTAAAGTTAAACGAAGTTTTTATAAAAAATATGCAAGAAAAATCGACTTTTGTTGCAATAAAATCAGCTTCTACAATAGACGGAAAAATTGCAACTTATAACGGTGATTCAAAATGGATAACTTCAAGTTCTGCAAGAGATGAAGTCCAAAAAATCAGAAATCGTTATGATGCTATTATGACAACGAGTTCTACTGTAATTGCGGATAATCCGTCAATGACATGCAGATTAAAAAATGGCAAAAAGCTTACAAAAATTATTTTGGATAGAACTTTAAGAACTGATTTTAAATCAAATATTTATAATTCGACAGGTGAAAAAATATATGTGGTTGTAGATGAAAAACTTTCAGATGAAAAACTTAAAGCTGTACCGGAAAATATTGAAGTTATTAAAAATTCTGTAAAAGACGGAAAACTTGAAGTGTCAAAATTGCTAAAGAGCTTGTATAATCTTGGAATAATGAGTGTTTTGATTGAAGCCGGCGGAAATTTTTGCGGAAATATAATAGAAAACGGACTTGTTGACAAAATCTACCAGTTTATAGCACCAAAGATTTTGAGTGATAGTTTAGCTCAAAATTCTTATAATGGAGAAGTAAAAGAAAAAATTTCACAAGCAAAAGAATTTAAAATAGAGAAAATAGAGAATTTTGCACCGGATATACTTATTACGCTAAATAAGTGAATCTACTTTGC
>JAGOIO010000055.1 GCA_017995595.1 bacterium
CAATAATACCCTTCATATTATCAGGAATAACAAGCCCTTGAGGAACAAGCATATCTTGAGGCAACAACCCTGTTCTTAACTCGATTGGAGGGTTTGGAAAATTTTGAATAGTTTTTCTTCCTTTTTGGTCAACCAAAACTTTCATCAATGCAAAATCATTATTAAAAATTACAACATTCGGTTTATCAGATAAACTTTTTCCCGCAGGATATGTTGTTTTTACAATAATTTTATCAGGAGTTTTGACCAAAGCAGGATATAATGGCAAATACAAAGTGCCGTCAGGCAAAATTATTACACCATCAAATCTGAAATCTGCATTTGGAAATGATTTTTTTACAATACTTGAAATGTTATCAGGTATTTTTACCGCAAACGCACTGCAAGTACCTAAAAATAACATTGTTAAAATTAATATTAATGTTTTTATCTTTTTCATTGAATTTATCCCTCTATAATAATAATAAGATTATATCAGGAATTAAATATTTTGTACAATATTAACAAATTTGTTATATTTTAATTTTATTTTGCAAAAAAAAATAGAGAGATAAAAATATCTCTCTATTTTCAAGGTTTTATGATGTAAAATCTTACATCATACCGCCCATACCACCCATGCCGGCAGGCATTCCTGCTGGTGTATCGTGGCAGTTACATTTTTCTTCTTCAAGGTCAACGACTGCGGCTTCTGTTGTCAATAACATTGAAGCAACTGATGCAGCGTTTTCAAGAGCTGAACGAGTTACCTTAGCAGGGTCAACAATTCCTGATTTAATCATATCAGTAAATTCATTCTTCATAGCATCGAAACCGAAAGTATCTTTTTCAGCTCTAACTTTTTCGATAACTACATCAGATTTAGCACCTGCATTGTGAGCGATAGCTCTAAGTGGAACGTCAAGAGCAGCTGTCAAAATTTTGAATCCGATTTTTTCATCATCTGTATCAAATTTTTGAGAAGGAAGTTTTGATTCAAGTTCTTGTTGAACTCTTACCAAAGCAACTCCACCACCCGGAACAATACCTTCTTCGTTTGCCGCACGTGTTGCGTTTAATGCATCTTCTATTCTAAGTTTTCTTTCTTTTAATTCAACTTCAGAAGCTGCACCAACTTCGATAACTGCAACACCGCCTGAAAGTTTTGCGATTCGTTCTTGCAATTTTTCTTTATCGTAATCTGAATCAGAAGCTTCTATTTGCTTCTTGATTAATCTTACTCTTTCTTCTACTGCATTTTTAGTTGTATTATCAACAACGATTGTTGTTTCGTCTTTTGTTACGGTAACTCTCTTTGCTTTACCCATCATTTGAGTTGTTACATTTTCAAGTTTAATACCAAGTTCTTCTGTAAACATTTGACCGCCTGTAAGAACAGCTATATCTTCTAGCATAGCTTTTCTTCTGTCGCCAAATCCGGGAGCTTTAACAGCAACGGCTCTTAAAACTTTTCTCATTGTGTTAACAACCAATGTTGCAAGAGCTTCACCTTCAATGTCTTCTGCGATTAACAACAATGAACGACCATCTCTTGCTACTTGTTCCAATACAGGAACTAAGTCTGCAATAAGATTGATTTTCTTGTTTACGCAAAGTACATAAGCATCTTCCAAAACAGCTTCCATTCTTTCTGCATCTGTTACGAAGTATGGAGAAATATATCCTTTATCAAATTGCATACCTTCAACAATTTTTAGGTTAGTACCGAAAGATTTTGATTCTTCAACAGTAATAACTCCGTCGTGTCCTACTTTTTCCATAGCTTCTGCAATTAGTTCACCAATTTCTGTATTGTTTCCTGCTGAAATTGAAGCAACTTGTGCAGTTTCTTCTTTTGTATTTACTGATTTTGATAAAGATTTTATTTTATCAATAGAAATTGTAACTGCTTTATCAATACCACGTTTAATGCTCATAGGATTAGCACCTGCTGTTAAGTTTCTCAAACCTTCTCTAACGATTGCTTGAGCCAAAACTGAAGCAGTTGTTGTTCCATCACCTGCAACATCATTTGTCTTTGATGAAACTTCTTTTAATAATTGAGCTCCTGCATTTTCCAAACCGTCTTTAAGTTCAATTTCTTTTGCGATAGTAACACCATCATTAACAATTTGAGGTGCTCCAAATTTCTTTTCTAATATTACGTTACGACCTTTTGGTCCTAAAGTTACTTTTACAGCATCAGCAACTGCATCAATACCTTTTAGAAGGCTTTTGCGTGCTTCTTCTTGAAAAATAATTTTCTTTGCCATTTTATTTTGTCCTTTCTTTAATAATCTTTTTTATGTTTTTTTAGAAAAAGCTTTAAGCTTTTATTGCTTATTCAATAACGCCCAAAACTTCGCTTACTGAAAGAATTTTTAAAGTTTCGTCGTTAACTTTAACGTCAGTACCTGCATATTTTGAATACAAAACAGTATCTCCAACTTTAACTTCCATTTCATCTTTTTCGCCACTGTCTAGTGTTTTACCTTTTCCTACTGCAACAACTTCACCTTTTTGTGATTTTTCTTTTGCACTATCAGGAATGAATATTCCACCTGATGTTTTTTCGTTGTCTTCAATAACTTTGATAACAATTCTGTCTGCTAGTGGTCTGATTGCCATAATATCCTTCTCCTTTTTATACCGGTGCATTTCTTTATACACCTTACTAACTTTTTATCTAACATTTTATTTATACCATTGATTTTATACAAACCTTTCAAAAATTAATCAAAAATTAATTATTTGATTTTCGTAACATGATTTAACATGTTGGCAATTTTATTTTTGACGAGTTTATATAAATATGACTGAACATAAATAGTATGAAGGTATCCCAAAATGATTAGTAAAATAGCGTTTAGCGGTTATGAAAATGTTAGTGCCGATATGAGAATGAAAGGTTCTAAACCTAATTTAAGTCGAGTTTTTCTCAAATTAAATAATGAAAATGATTTTAAAGATTTAGATAATTTTAAAGATGTCTTTCAAAAATTTCCTGATAAAAAGGGTTCAAACAGCTTAAAAATCGAAGCCGGAACGAACAAAACAGGAGGCACATCTTTTGCAATAAACGATAAGATTTTAGAAAAAACTCCTGAAAATGCCGGAATTTTTGAAAAACTTTTCAACTTACTTCACAACGTAGAAGTAAATCCAAAAGCGAAGATGAATTATGAATATCGTTTTTGCGGAGGAGTATTGGAAAAAATGGCAGGCGGATTAAAATTTGCAGATTATAGAAGTGATGTCGCAAGATATTATGCAGAACAAGTAACAAAACCTGAAAATATATCAAATTCTGCAAAATTTATTAATGATAAATTGGAAAAAGTTATAAGTAGATTATCAATAAAATAGAAAAGGAAGAAAAATGATAAGTAAAATAGCATTTAGCGGATATAAAAACGTAGCAGGAATTTCAGGCACTCTCCCAAACAAATTTCAAGATGCAAAATTAAGTTTGCAATTAAATAACGAAGACGGTCATGAAGATTTAAAAGATTTTGAATCTGTTTTTAAAAAAGCACCTGACAAAAGTCATTTAGGATTTGTAAATATTGAACTTGCCAAAAATGCAAATGGCGACACAATGTTTATAGTAAATGACAAAATAATTAATACAAATGACGAAAATTTAGGAATTTTTTCTAAAATTGCAAAATTAACTCGTCGTGTTGCTAAAAATCCAAAAGCATCACTTGCAAATGATTATAAAAACAGTGATGACCTTTTTAAAAATTTAAAAATCAGTGAACGAATTATTGAAAATGAAAAGTTAGCTCCAAAAGTTGCTCAAATAGTTACAGATGAACACTCCGTACAAAATAGTGCAATTTTTATTGCAAAAACAATTCAACAAACAATGGAAAAATATTTCCACGTAAAATAAAGACTAATAAAAGATTTATCAAAAAAATAACTCTTGAGAAAAACTCGGAGTTATTTTTTTTGATAAAATTTATACTAAAAGTTTTGAAATATTAAAAAAAAATAAATTTACTTAATTTTTCAAACATGTTAAACTATAATTTAAAGATAGTATAAAAGTGAGATGAGAGATGTTTAAAATGAAACATAATAAAGAAACGCAAGAAAAGCAAGAGAAATCAAACAATCCTTTTGCACAAAAATCCGAAAAAGAAGAAACTAAATTAGCAGAAGAAACAGCAACAGAAGAAGTTTCAACAGAAAATGCAGAAGTTAGTGAAGAAAATACAGAAAAAGCCGAAGAAAAAAATGCAACTGATGAACTTCAAAAGAAATATGATGAATTAAATAATCAGTACATCAGACTTGCCGCAGATTTTGACAATTTTAGAAAACGTCAAGCACAAGAAAGAGAAAGTTTAATTAATTACGGAGCAGAAAATGCTATGAAGAAATTAATTGAAGTTTTAGACAATTTTGACAGAGCAAAAACTGTGATTGACAAAACAGAAGATTTACAACAGGTAAAAGACAGTTTTGATGTATTGTATAAACAAATGTTTGACAATTTAGAAAAACTCGGATTAACCGTAATTGAAGCACAAGGTCAAGAATTTGACCCGAATTTTCATGAAGCAGTAATGCAAACACCAACAACAGAACACCCTGAAAACCACGTTATCAATGAATTACAAAAAGGATATAAGCTTGGAGATAAAGTTTTAAGACCGACATTGGTAAATGTTGCAACAGAAGGTTAGAAACAACAAGTTCTACAAACAACGAGAACAAAGAATATATTTATAATTTATTCAGAAGTCGTTGAAGAAAATTAAAAACCAAGAAAGAAAGAAAAGATGGCAGATTATTATGAAATATTGGGCGTTGACAAAAACGCTTCAAAAGATGAGATAAAAAGTGCTTTTAGAAAAAAAGCAAGACAACTTCACCCCGACGTAAACAAAGCTCCAGATGCAGAAGAAAAATTTAAAGAATTAGGAAAAGCTTATGAAACATTATCAGATGAAGATAAGCGTTCAGTCTATGACAGATATGGAGAAGACGGATTAAATAATGCAGGTTACAGCTCAGGCGGACCATTTGCTGGAGGATTTGGAGATTTAAACGATATTTTTAATTCATTTTTTGGCGGCGGAGGTTTCGGCTTTGGCGGAGGCGGTTATTCACAAGACCCTAACGCACCGCAAGCTGGCGACGACTTGAGAGTTGACATTGAACTTGGTTTTGAAGAAGCCGTTTTTGGTGTAGAAAAAGAAATTACTATTGAACACTTAGAACCTTGTAAGGAATGTAACGGTACAGGTGCAGAAAAAGGTAGCTCTCCTGTAAAATGCTCAACTTGCGGTGGTAGCGGAAAAGTTCAACAAACAACTCAAACAATTTTAGGACATTTTACACAAATAACAAGCTGTCCTGATTGCCACGGTTCTGGACAAAGAATTGAAAAACCTTGTCATGTTTGTAAAGGCTACGGAAAAGTTGAACAAGAAAAGAAAATTAAAGTTAAAATTCCTGCCGGAGTTGACAACGGTTCTAAAATGCGTGTTTCAAACGAAGGCGATGCCGGTAAAAACGGTGGACCTGCCGGAGATTTATACGTTGTAATCAGAGTAAAAGCTTCTGATTATTACAAACGTGATGATATGACAATTTATACTGTACTTGACGTAAGCCCTGCACAAGCTGTTTTGGGTGATGCAATTACTGTTAAAACTCTTGACGGAGAAAAAGAAATTCATATTCCGAAAGGTTTGCAGAGCGGAAATGCTGTCAAAATTAAAGGGGCAGGTGTTCCTCAAATCGGAAGACCTTCTAACAGAGGCGATCATGTTGTTGTTGTTAATGTTAAAACTCCTGAACATTTAAGTAATGAAGAAAAAGCATTATATATAAAGTTATACGAACTTAATACTAAGAAAAAATATGCCGAAGACAAAGGAATTTTGCACAAAATGAAAGATGCCATTGGCAGATAAATTTTGTTAACTTTATATTATTTTTGGGCATAATATTTTTATAAGTAAGGAGTTTTATTTAATGCAAAACCGCATAAAAGCTTTTACTTTAGCCGAAGTTTTGATAACTTTAGGCATTATTGGAATTGTTGCAGCTATGACAATTCCAACTTTAATTGCAAAAACAAAAGCAAATCAGATTGTTGTTGCCGTTAAAAAGTTTTATTCAAATATGAATCAAGCGATTAAACTTTCAGAATTAGATAATGGAGACAGTGCAAACTGGACATTTGATAATACAAAATCCGATTGTCTTCAAACTTTTATGGATACCTATCTAAACAAATATCTGCAAATCATAAAACAGGATAAAGATGATGAAGGTCATTATCGTGTTTTCTTTAATGATGGAACTACGTTGTCTATGCAAGCAGGTAGCTGTATTGATATGATGTTTGATGCAAACGGTTTAAAAAAACCAAATGAATGGGGAAAAGATAGATTCGTTTTCTTATATTGTCCTTCTTCTGGAAATGGCGGTCATTTCTCTTCACAAAAAACTTTCGGAGCTTATTATGAATTAGATACAAGAGAAAATGCATTAGCAAAATGTAAGTCAAACGGTTTTTTCTGCTCTGAAATTTTAATGAAAGACGGCTGGGAATTTAAAGACGATTATCCTTACAAACTTTAGTATTGTTAAAAATAAATATCATTAAATTGTTTATTTTTCACTAATCATATAAAGCTTTACGTTTTTTGATAAGGTTTGGATTGTGCAAGTAATCCTCGTAGCGTTCTCTTGAGCTTACGTAACCTTTTGGCGATATTTCAATAATTCTTGAGGCAACTGTATTTATAAATTTATAATCCTGTGATGTGAATAAAACTGTTCCGTTATAATCAATTATTGAATCATTTAATGCCGTAATTGATTCCAAATCTAAATGGTTTGTCGGTTCATCAAGCGTTAAAATATTCGATTCTTCAACCATTAACTTCGCAATTAAACATCTGACTTTTTCTCCTCCGGAAAGAACTTTTACTTGCTTATCAGCTTCTTCTCCAGTAAAAAGCATTCTTCCCAAATATCCTCTTAAATAAGAAACATGCTGTTCTTTTGAAAATTGAGCAAGCCATTCCATTATCGTTTTATTATTGCTGAAATATTCGGTATTATCCTTTGGAAAATAAGATGTCGTTGCAGTTACACCAAAATTTACTTCTCCTGAATCAGGTTGCATTTTGCCGTTTAAAATTTCAAATAAGGTTGTAATTATCATCGGATTTTTGGAGATAAACGCAACTTTCTCTCCTTGATGAACTTCAAAACTGAAATTTTTAAATAAAAGTTCACCATCAACAGATTTTGTAAGATTTTTTACGTTCAAAACATCTTTTCCGGGAACTTTAAAATATGTAAATCTGATTCTTGGATATTGTCTTGATGAAGGCTTTATTTCTTCGAGAGAAAGTTTATCAAGCATATTTTTTCTGGAAGTTGCTTGTTTTGCCTTTGAAGCATTTGCACTAAATCTTGCAATAAAGTTCTTCAATTCTTCCATCTTTTCTTCTGTTTTTTTGTTTTGTTCTTCTATTTGTTTTTTCACTAATTGACTTGCTTGAGACCAGAAAGAATAATTTCCGGGGTATAATTTTATAGTCTTAAAGTCAATATCTGCAATATGAGTACAAACTTTATCTAAAAATTCCCTATCGTGAGAAACAACGATAACGGTATTTTGAAAATTTATTAACCATTCTTCAAGCCATTCGATAGTCGCTAAATCTAAGTGGTTTGTCGGTTCATCTAAAAGCAAAATGTCAGGATTTCCAAAAAGAGCTTGAGCTAATAAAACTCTGACTTTTTCACTACCTGCAAGTTCACTCATAAGCTTGTCATGCAACTCTTCAGGAATTCCTAAATCCGCCAAAAGTGTACCGGCAGAACTCTCTGCTTGCCAACCGTCAAGTTCGGCAAATTCTGTTTCTAATTCTGAAACCTTCATTCCGTCTTCTTCATTGAAATCAGGTTTAGAATAAAGAGCATCTTTTTCTTTCATTATATTATAAAGCTTTTTATGCCCCATAATAACAGTATCAAGCACTTTGTATTCATCAAATTCAAAGTGATCTTGCTTTAAAACAGCCAGTCTCTCATCTTTGGAAATATGAACGCTTCCTGATGTCGGCTCTATATCGCCTGACAAAACTCTTAATAATGTTGATTTTCCTGCACCGTTTGCACCTATAAGTCCGTAACAATTTCCTGGTGCAA
>JAGOIO010000056.1 GCA_017995595.1 bacterium
GCCTATAATTCCATTATCTCTTAACTTATCTATATTTTTAGCTCCTATTTTAGATTCTAAACGCTCTGCGACGTTTGCAGTCAATTTGTAGCTCTTAAAATAGTTATCAACATTTAACGGAACGTATTTATATGATGCACTAAATTCAACATTACTGTTAAAATTCTTTGTTGGGTGAAGTGGAATATCAATATTCTTTACATTATGAGAACCAAATTGAAATGCAAGAACTTCTCTTAAAGTTATAGGATAATTTTTTCCCGCTTTTGAATGGTGTTTTTCAATATAATAAAGACAATATTTTAATACATCAATAGTACCTTTTACATCTGCTAAAGCATCATGTGCATTCTCCATACTTTTACAAAAAAGCCATTGATATTGCTTTGACAAATTTTTTCTCGCCCCTAAAAACGGGTGTATTCTTTGTATCAAAAGATATGGATCAAGCACTTTAAACATTTGCTTTTCTTTCTCTGAAACTTTTGAAGCAATATTATATTCTCTTATACTCCTATTTAATATTGGTATATCAAATTTATGATTATATGCAATAATAATTCCATTTTCTTTTTTTAGATAATTTCCAAGATAATCTTTTAATACACCGACAATTGTTGGAGAATCTTTTACCATTGAATCTGTTATCCCATTTACAGCACTTGCACCTTCTGGAATATGAGTTTCAGGATTGATGAGTTTATTATAGATACCTGATTTATCAGTTTTTCCGTCCTTTATTTGAATAGAAGCTAGCTGAATAATTTTGTCAACAGAAGGATTTGTACCTGTTGTTTCTGTATCCAAAACGACACCGTTTAATGCAAGACTTCCATCTCTATGAACGATTGGAACATCTAAAGACTTACACCTGTTTTTACTGCTTAAAATATCCAAGCATTTTGCATAATAATTTTTGTTCACTTTTTCTGAATTCAAAGAATGCAAGGTAGCAAGCGAATATCTTCTGTTAAAAGGATTAAATCTTTTAACCCAAGAACATTCATAAGATTCTGCTAAGGCAAGAGAATAACGATACGCAGTTATTTCATTATCAGTAGCCTTTGTAACATCTAAATCTTCTTTTGCCAGCTTGTCCATTCCTATTTTTGAATAATCAATGTAATTATTTTTTGTAAAAATATTCTTTCCTATAAACTCACGATTCAGAACTTTTTTCACAAATTTATCTTCAATTTTCAACCCTGAAAATACAGGCAAATTATATTTGTAACCTAACGGTATAGAAGTATAAGAAGATTGAACAGCATTTTTATCAGATGAAGTTTGATATTTGACATCTTTTTTAAGATTTATATTATATTTTTGAATCGGTAATATTTTCATCTTCTATACCCACTTTTTATCATCATTTTCATTCCAGAATTCTCCAATTCCAAACTCTTTATCCTTTACATTATCATAATTTGAATTTGAATAATTCCAATCTAAGTTAAATTGTTTTTCATAAACATATTTCGCAAGTGAAGGAGAAGCAAACATAACCGCAGCCTCATTATTACCTCTTTTATATTTTTCTTGAGCATTATATCTTGCTTTTATAATTCCATAATACCCATAAACTGTTTGTAATTCTGACTGTGCAGCTCTATCTTCATCATTTTTCAAATAATATTCGCAATTACCAAGCTTCAAAACTGTTTCGCCATTCTTGTTTAACTCAGTAAGAGCTTTTAAACAATTTTTTCTTCTATTTAACAATTTTATATAGCTTGCTTTATCATTATTCCACTCCATAGGCGGAATATTAAGACTTTCTTCATGAGAGGCTACATCATTTAAATATTTATTTATTTCTTTATTTATAGCCATTGAATTTAACTCATAATCCGGTCTTAGACCTGTTTTCAAATTTTGATCCAATCCTGCAGCTGACCAATTCGTTGAACCGATAATTATATCCTTATCATCGAATACTGCCCATTTTGAGTGTAAACGCTGGTTTATAGTATCATTAGCATTGTACGTCCTTATATTTACACCGTTTTCTTTCAATTCTGCAAATGCATTTTCACAATAAGGAAATTCTTCTATAATAGCAGGATCAACAATAAATTCTGCATCAAATATTTCTTTTGGATTTATGCCTTTTTCTAAAGCTTCCTCTTGAGCATTTTTTTCTCTTTTTATAATTGTTTGTACAAGTTCCTTATCTGTAAGAACAAACAATTCACCTCTAACTTTTTTACAAGTTTGCATTTTATTTAGAATTGCTTTTCTCGTTGACTCTTCACCTTCAGCACCAACATAAGATACTTCCTTCGGCTTTGTACCTAAAATTGCGATTTGCGAATTCTTTATCGGGTGAGTTTTTATCAAATCTAAGTCATTATTTTTATAACGATTTTTCATCTCATCAGTACCGTAAATTTCACTTAAAAGTTTTGAATACTGAACATTTTCTTCTTTTATTTCCTTATCAAGTCCATAATAAAATTTTTGTTCATCTTCAGAAAGCGGACCTGAAATGAATTTTGAATTTCCAAGTCTTTGCCAAGCAAATTTCCAATCAGTATTAAATTGATTTTCGATAATATTATCAACCTCTGAATTTTTTAAATTTGGTTGAGTTTCTATTGCAATACAAGAATCATGGTTTGCTGCAGAATGAGTTCCCCAGTTCATACCACCAAGTATAACCTTTTTACCATCAACAACAACCATTTTTACGTGCTGTAAATTTGTACCTTGTTGTGCAGCTCTCGGGTATGGTACAACATCTATTCCATTTGTTTTCAAATATTTAATCATATCCGCATTGGCATAATGTCTATTTTTACCATAACTGTCTATATACCACTTATGAGCATCAAGTATTACTTGTATTTTAATGTCAGGATTTTCTTGTTTCTTCTTTATTAACGCACCCAAAAGCTGTTGTTGCTCTTTCGCACCGGGAACATTTTTGGCACCACTTAAACTCCAATGCCCTCCATCTACACAGAGATTTTGAAATTCAAACATTTCAACTTGAATAGATTTATCTGCACTCTTTATGTAATTAAGAGTTTTATTAAAAATTTGTTCTCCGTCCATCAACGTTGTAACATTTGTTCTACCGATTTTCGCAGTTCTACTTGGAACAGTGGAAACATTTGGAACATAAGTTGAAAGTCTCATTACTGACTTTAGGTAATCATCATTTGAAACGCCTTTTTTATAAGCCTCTTGATTTATATATTTTCTAAGAAAAAAGGAGATATTGGATAAGTTTCCAAGTTCTCCTTTTCGCTTTAAATCTTTATCTATAATAGTATTTTCTTCGTATGTATTAGTCTTTTTTGGTTGTTTTTCTCCGTAAAAATTAGGTACATAACTATTTTTAATCATAGCTTGACCGTATAAATTACGTTTCAAATTATTACTAACTACACTAATTTTCCCAATAAACATATATTACACCCAATATTATTAACTGATTTAATTCTACAATATTAGTAAAAATAATTCAATTATATTAACCATATAGTTGCAATAAATGTTAATACATATTATACAATACCTTCTCTAACTGCTTTTACCGCAGCTTGAACTCTATCATTTACACACATTTTTTGTAATATTGAACAAACATGTGCTTTTGCAGTATGAACACTTACGATTAATTCATCAGCAATTTCCGTATTACTTTTACCCATTACCAGATGTTTTAAAACTTCATATTCTCTTTCTGTTAATGGAATATTTCCTGAAGCACCATTTTTTGAAGGTAAAAGAGAGGTATTTTCAGGCTTTGGAAAAGCGTTTAAGACAAGTTGTGCAACTTGAGGATCTATCCAACAAACTCCTGTTGCAACATCTCTTACAACTTCTGCCAGTTTTATCGGATCAATATCTTTAAGGCAATAACCGTTTGCACCTGAAGCTAATGCAGCAACAACTTCTTCTTCTCTATCATGAGAGGTTAATGCTATTATTTTTGTTTCAGGAACTAATTCTTTTACTTTTATTGTTGCTTCAATTCCATTCATTTCGGGCAATCCTAAGTCCATTAAAACAACGTCAGGGTGCAACTTTTGAATAATATCTATTCCACTCTTTGCATTATCACATTCACCTACGACCGTTATGTCATCATTGGTATTTAATGCACATCTTAAACCCACTCTTGTAAGTTTAAAATCTTCAACAATTACAACTCTTAGTTGCTTTGTTTGTGTTGAATCCTCTAAACTTGTCCAATTCTCACTTTTCTCTCTTGTTTCTAATTTGTTCATTTTAATCTCCTAATTTGTTATATAACCCTAAATGCATAAGACTTAATCTTTCTGATTACTATCCAATATGCCACTAAGATAAAAATTTTAGAATTCCCCAATCGGCTAGTTAAAAACAAAACAAAAATTGTTAAAACTACACTTATATCAGGATTTAACGTACTTAGTACCCTTAAAAATCAAGCTATTGTTGAAATAACACTATTTAGTTTTGTAAAAATTAGGCTATAAAAGAGATACATACACTTGAGAAAAGTATGAAAATGTGTTACAATAATAGTAGAAAGACTAAATAAAAGTTTACAAAAAGATAGAATTTAGTTTTTCTAGAGTGTTACTCCCCCCACGATGAGGTGAGAACCAATTTCAATATAAATAGCTGAAAAGGTTGAATCCCTCATTTATCCCACTCTTTAAAAAAAAAGGTATCTGGTTACTACTTTAGTAAAGAAATGGTGACTGAGATGGATACCAAAGTTTTACAACAAGAAAAGTTTGCGAGATTAGTAACGCACACATTTAGTATTTCATTAATTGCGGGATTGTTGTTTACGCCAAAAGTTTTTAATGGTCCGCCGATTTTGGCACAAGGTTTAACGATAGCCCATGGAGCAATTGTATCTCCAATTTTTGATGGAGCTGCATTAGAGAATAATATCTCAAAAGAGCTTTCTGTAGAACAGAGAACTGCGAATTTCAATAATGAAATAAAGAATAAATATAGAGGCGGAACAATAGTTGATATAGATAAAGGTGTTAAGCATATCAAACTTGTAAAGTATTATTCAGGCAGACCTGTAAGGATAAATGTAGTTGAGATAAATTCAGATATAAATTCATCATTGAGAGTTACTCCGGTTTTGGCTACCGAAAAAATGGGTAGAAAATCAACTATAACATCAATAGCCAGAAATAATAAATCAATAGTCGCAATAAATGGTACATATTTTAAACCTTCAACAGGTGTTCCATTAGGAACTTTAATGATTAACAAAAAAATGTACACAGGTCCAATTTATAATAGGGTAGCTATGGGGATTTTTGATAACCACTATGATATGGCAAGAGTTCAGTTGAATGGAGAATTAAGAACAAGAAACGGAATTGTTAAGTTCGATAATATAAATCAACCGAGAATGCTTTCAACTCACGTTATTGTTTATACACCACTTTGGGGTAAAGTTTCACCTGTAAGCCCGAAATATGGAAAACAGGTTGTCGTTGAAAATGACAAAGTTATAAAAATTTCTGCAAATTCACAAAGTATTCCAAAAGACGGATATGTAGTTGTTGGTCCGGCAAAACAAATTGAAACAATAGCAAAAGATAAAGAAGTTACAATGAAAGTTGAAACGATTCCACAATGGGATAACGTAAACCACATAATAGGCGGTGGTCCTTACTTAGTAAAAGACGGTCAAATTTATGTAGATACATCTGCACAGAAATTAAATTCTATTGGAGGTAGAAATCCAAGAACAGCTGTAGGCTACACAACAGACAACAACTTGATAATAGTTACTGTTGACGGTAGAGAAAACAGTTCAATCGGATTGACACTACCTGAACTTGCTAACTTTATGAAATCTATAGGTTGCTTTAATGCGATGAACCTTGACGGTGGCGGTTCAACGGTAATGTACGTAAAAGGCAGAGTCGTAAATCACCCTCAAGTTAAAGGTGGAATTGCACTTTCAAATGCTATCGTTCTAAATAAAGTTTAAAGAACTTAAAAACAAATTTACTTCCGCACATACAAGGTGTCTTTAAAAAGGCACCTTTTCCTTTTTATTAATGTTTAAAATGTCTTATTCCTGTTGTAATCATCGCAATATTATACTTATCAGCTTCCGCAATAACCTCTTTATCCTTAATACTACCGCCAGGTTGTATAATAAGTCCGATTCTACCTTGAGCTGCAGCTTGAATATTATCTATCGCAGGAAAGAACCCGTCAGAGGCAGCAACAGCTTCTTTTGACTCATCACAAGCATAATCCAATGCCCATTCAAAAGCTCCTACCCTATTCGTTTGACCTTGACCTATTGCAACTGTTTTAAAATCTCTTGCGATAACTATTGCATTTGATTTTGCATGTTTCACAACTTTCCATGCAAAAATTGCATCTTCAAGTTGTTCTTTTGTAGGTTTTGCTTTTGTAACTACTTTGAAAGAATCTTTATCTAAATCTTTTGTATTTGCTTCTTGAACCAAAGCTCCAAAAGGTGTAATTTTTATTTCATCATCAAGAAGCTTTTTATAGTCTTTAAGAGGAGTCTTTAATTTAATCAACCTTATATTTTTTTTAGCTTTTAAAATTTCAAGAGCTTCTTCTTCAAAGTCAGGAGCAATAACGACTTCAACAAAAACAGAATGAATAAGTTTTGCAATTTCTGTATTCACAGGTTTTGTAAGAGCAATTATTCCACCAAACGCACTTATCGGATCGCAATCAAAAGCTTTTTTATAAGCATCAGTTATATCTTTACCCAAAGCAACACCACAAGGTGTTGTGTGCTTAACAATAGCAACAGCATTCACATCAAAAAATTCACTTATTATATTTACGGCACCTGTAATATCAACGATATTGTTATAAGAAAGCTCTTTTCCCCATAAAATTTCGTAATCTGCCATTTTTGGTGCTTTATATAATGAAGCTTTTTGATGAGGATTTTCTCCATATCTTAAATCTTGTATTTTTTCAAAAGAAAAATCTTTGGTTTCATTTTCATCTTTTCCAAACATTTTTGAAAGTTGCTTTGAAATTATTTCATCATAATCAGAAGTAAGATTAAAAGCTTTAAGAGCAAGATTTTCTCTTAATTCTTCAGATATTTTACCATTTTTCAGTTCATCTAAAACTTTTTTATAATCCGATATTTCGCTAATAACAGTTATATTTTTATAATTTTTAGCACCTGCCCTTAGAAGTGAACACCCACCAATATCAATATTTTTAACCATTTCATCTATATTATCAGTTGACTTTGCAACTTTTTCAAAAGGATACAGATTAACAACAACCATATCAAACGCTTTTATATTAAGCTTTTCGAGTTCTTTTTCCTCTTTTGAGTTTGTAATATCAGCCAAAATTCCCCCAAATATTGCAGGGTGAAGAGATTTAACTTTACCAGATAGCATTTCTGGGAAACCGGTAATTTTACTAACCTCAATAGCAGGAATTTTATTTTCGGTTAAAAGTTTAAAAGTACCACCTGTAGAAATAATCTCAAAATTGTAATCCTCAACAAGAGTTTTTGCAAACTCAACAATATTATTTTTATCAAAAACGCTAATAAAAGCTCTCTTTTTCATGTATCAAATCCTTTCCTTTGCTAAAAAAATGATACCAGTAACAAAAAGGAATGTCCATATTTGAAAAATAAGCTATGCTAAAAAATATTTTTATAGTATATTAATAAACGAATGCGGGAGTAATTTAGTGGTAGAATGCTTCCTTCCCAAGGAAGATGTCGCGAGTTCGAGTCTCGTCTCCCGCTCCATTATATTAAAATAGTTTCTGCACTTAACTTTTTGTTTATGGTTGAATTTACTCACAATTTGCACACAATTTATTGCAAGTTTTCTATTTTATTGAATCCAAGGCTTCTAGTACGTCTTTTGTTATATCAGTTCCTCCCAAAATCAAGCTATCTT
Organism: bacterium; assembly: GCA_017995595.1. GTDB lineage: Bacteria > Cyanobacteriota > Vampirovibrionia > Gastranaerophilales > Gastranaerophilaceae > JAGOIO01. The sequence continues at coordinate 7,902 of JAGOIO010000056.1, forward strand.
TCGTAAAAACTAATTCTACATGTTTTTTCTTTTCTACAGAACCAACTGCTGTTCTTATTTTTTGTTGTACATTTATAAAATTATCACGATATTCTTTTTCTAAATTATTTTTTTTTAGTGAAACTTTCTTTACAAATTCTTTTTCCTATTCGTCTTTCCTTACATAAGTTTTTAAATTTTTCATCATTTTTTCTTTTTCTCTA
>JAGOIO010000194.1 GCA_017995595.1 bacterium
GTTCCTCACCGCCCTTGCACACTACCAATAACAGCCTTAAAAAGCATTTGTAAATCCAAAAAGAAAAATTATATTTGTAGTGATTTTCCTAGAATATGAACCAGACAGAGTTTAAATTACACTCCCCATTACGCCAGCCCTTTATTGTTGTGCGTTCGTTTATTCATTCACTATTTTAATAGTAAATCTTCTTTCGTGTATTTTTTACTTCCCCTAGTTTCTCTTTTAAGCATCCAATATTTTCTTGCATCGTTGGGCGTCATATCAGGGTTGTTTTTCAAAAAATCTCTCATATATCGGTTATATTCAAATTGAGAACCTATTTCAGGTTCATAATTTTTTCCGTTTTTAATCAAATTTATTTGATTCCATTCCGTAATTGCATCATTTAATGTTTTTCCTACATTTTGTTTCATCCAATTCATAAATAGAACATTGAATTTGAAATGTTTCCCAACCATAGAGGTGAAAAACTTTCTTACGTTTTCAGTGTTTTTATAATTATCTGTAATTATAGTTTTAAGGTGTAATCTTTCGGTATTCCAATCAAAATTAGATTTTGGTTTGTCGATTTTGTCTTTTACACTCTTTATTCTTTCGCCTGTCTCAAGAAAGTGAATAATCCGATTTGCTATTTCAATCTTACCACCAGAAGAAATGACATTATATTCTTTACAGAATAAAACAAGCTCTTTTTTTAGCCAATAGAAATCTTTAAAATCTTTCGGTGATATATTTCTATCTAATTTTGGTCTTTTATTATCCACTCTTTTTTCAAGTTGTAATTTTTCTATTATATTACTTTCGCTCGAGAATGACCGCTAACGGTTTGCGGCTTTGCGAAGGCGGCGGCTCACTACAGTTCGGACGGGTAAGAAAATTGCAAATTTACTCGTAACTTTCTGCGAGTCAATACCGCCACTTTTGCAAAACCGCTTGTTATAGGCAGTTTACTTCTCCAACTCTTTTTCAATGTATTCTTCATATTCCTCATCAAAACCTATTTTTAAGTGATTTTTATACAACTCTATCAGTTGTTTTAATTCGGTTTCTTTTCCCGAATGACGATAAATATTTGCTAAATTCAGGATAGCAAAAGGATAACTGTAAACCACAACTCTTGATATGCGAGGAAAATTATTCTCTTTAACATTTCTGAAATAAGTCAAATTTTCAGGTCTGAAAAGTTGTTCAAGTTTTGTTAAATCAATTTGATACTTAGTGTCTTTTGTTTTGATTGGTGTTAATCTGGAAACAAGTCCACAATTTTGAAAATACTCATTTAGTCCTCCGTAAAAACTTGGTTCTGCCGAATTTGTAAAATAGATAGGGCGTTCTGCAAAATTATCTTCAACGATTTGCAAAAGAATTGCCCGTTGTGGACTTAACAATGTTCTTCTTGTGGCTTCTTCACCCTCAATTTTTGAGTGCATCCGATACGATTGCAAATCGGGGGCAACAGTCCATTCCATTTTAAAATCTTCTGGTAAAACAAATTTCAATCTGTCTGTTGGCGAAATGTCTATGAAAATATTTGTTTCTCGCCATTTAAAAGGCCGAATATCCATTATTTGTTTTTCAGTAAGGCCGATATTAATTTTTTGGACGCTATTTTCTAATCCATTTTTTAGAAAATTTATATACCAAGGTCTATCAATGAACCCGATAGGAATTACTGTTATATCTGTTCTAAAATTCTTACAAATTTGCAAATAAGAACATATATTAAAGTCAGCATCTCCACCCACAAAAAGAATAGCATTTTTATCACATGTGTTTAAATAATTTTTACCATATTCTATCAGCCAATCAGGAAAAGTTCCTTTTTTGTAAGCAAGTTCATAATAATATTTGACCTTCTCTGCGTCATAATTTTCCATTTCTGCCAGAGCAAGCGAACCGCATTCTGCTGAGTAAAAATATTTTGCATCTCCGTAATTGGGGTTTAATTCTATTGCCTTGTCTAAATACTCGAGAATTTGTTCTGAGTATGCGTAATCATAACCTTTTAGGGGTCGGCTGTCGTACGCACGGTAATGATTAAACCAACCCAAATAGTAATATACTTCAGGGTCGTTTGGCGAGTGTTTTAATGCTTGTTCAAGCAAATTGATAGCGTCATCGTAATGTTCTAATTTGAATTTCTCCAACGCTTGTTCTTTCAATGTTAAATCTTGTGAAAAAGCTGTCATTGAAATAATTGTAGCCATCAATAATAAAAAAAGTCTGTTCATATCTTTTGCTGTTTATGATTGTGTTGTCCGCAAATTGCCTTTAACTCATAAATATACGCAACAATTATCCAAAATGCGTAATGCATAAAGTGTATAATTGTATGCGCCTGCAAAGTTAGCAAATATTTAAGACCCAGAAAAATATCCGTCCAGAAACGCCACATACTGCCAAACGGAAGCCACATGCTACCACCTATTCCAAATCTACCTTCTTACTCACCGATTACCGGTATTTTTATTCTGCATTAATAGTAATGCAGAACAAAATCAGTAATCAGTATGAAATACAATTCAAATTTAGA
>JAGOIO010000195.1 GCA_017995595.1 bacterium
ACTCCGCTTTGGACTTCAATTTTTGTTTCTTTTGCAGACTGTTCAGCAAGTTCAACAAGATATTTTTTATAAATTTCACTCATATCAGGAAACCTTGTTCCCAAAGAATCATCATTTGCACCGATTAGTGGGTTTGTCCCCATCAAATTAATATGGTCTGTAATAACCATCAAATCAGCAGGTTTAAAGGCTTTATTTACAGCACCTGCAGCATTTGTTACAATAAGCTTTTTAACACCGAGTTTTTTCAAAATTTTTATAGGTAAAACAGCTTTTTCCATTGAATTTGTTTCGTAAAAATGACATCTGCCTTGCATCATTACAATTTTTTTCCCAAAAATTTCAGCAAAAACAAGTTGCCCTTTATGACCTTGTACTGTTGAAGTTACAAATTCGGGAATTTCTTTATAGGGAATTGCCAATGAGTTGTAATCTTGAGCGAAATCGCCCAAACCGGAGCCCAAAATAATTGCTATTTCAGGCACAAACCCATTCAATTTTTCTTTAATAAACTCTACTGCTTTTTCCATAAAACCACTACCAATGCACATATACTGTAAAAACTATCAAAAGCAGAAATATACATATTCCTGCTTTCGATAAATTAAATAAACTTTTACTAACCTACAAGTCTGTTGTCATCTGCTTCAGATGCTTTTACCATAATCGCATGTTCAACAGGATTTTCTCTCTTGTAAGAATTGTCATAATATTCGTCAAAACCAAAGTCTTCACGAGATTTTTTTGCTTGATTTTCATCAACCAATTTTTTTGCAAGTTCTGCAATTTCATAAACTAGTTGATATCTGTTTTCTGTGTTTTCGTTTAGTTCCCACGCTACTTTAATTATTTGATCCATTTTTAATATTCCCTTTGTTAAGCTTACAAAATATTTATACAACACAAAAAGTTTTTTCGCAAGTTTTTTGGGAAATTGAGTGAGCAAGAATTTAGAAAATTTTATTCTGAGCCTAAAGCGATTACGTTTTCCGCAGAGGTTAAAAGTTCAAATTCTTCTTCTGTCATCAATTTTTTAGAAACAACATATTTTTTTATATCAAATTTTTCAAGTTGCAAATTTTGAGCGATTTTAGAAAGTCTCTCATACCCTAGCTTTGGCAAGAGTGCAGTAAGCGTTGCGGTACTTGAATTTAAGTGATTTTTAATAACTTCGAGATTAGCTTTTATACCTTTTACGCATTTTTTTGCAAAGATTTCATTTGCTTTAATCAAGAGATTCAAACTTTCCAGCATAGTAAAAGCAATTAAAGGCATATACTGATTAAGTTCCAGCTGTCCGGAAGCTGTTGCATGATTTATGATAACGTCATTTCCGAGAATTTTAATTCCTATTTGTCCAATCATTTCAGGAATTACAGGATTAACTTTCCCCGGCATAATAGAAGAACCTGCCTGAAGCGGAGGAAGCTTAATTTCTGAGAGCATACTCATTAATCTTAAATCATTTGATATTTTTATCAAATTAACGGCATGAGCTTTCAAAATTCCTGAAACTTCCGCAAAAACATCTGCATTTTGGGTATTATCAATCATGTTTTCAGCTCTGGCAAGTCCTAAACCTGTTATATCACGCAGATTTTCAATACAGTTAAAAATAAATTTTTTCTTAGCACCTAATCCGGTTCCAATCGCAGTACCGCCTATATTTACAACTCTCAAACGCTCTTGGCACTTATAAATTCTCCACCTGTCCCTTGATACTGTTTCTGCATAGGCTGAAAATTCTCTGCCTAATGTAGTTAAAACTGCCTCTACCAATTCGGTTCTACCGACTTTTACAATATTTCTAAATTCTTTTTCTTTTAACTGCAAAGTATCTTGAAGTTGAACAACAACACTTTCTAACTTTTGCAATTTAAAAAGTAGTGCTATTTTCAAAGCTGTAGGAAAAGTATCATTTGTAGATTGATATTTATTAACATCATTGAGCGGTGAAATTTTATCATAATTTCCTTTTTTCTCACCTAAAATTTCCAAAGCTCTATTTGCAATAACCTCATTTATGTTCATGTTAAGTGAAGTACCTGCTCCGCCTTGCAGGGCATCAACTTCTACATATTTATTCAAAAGCCCGTCCATAAGTTCATTTGAAGCACTTACAATCGCATTTTGTTTTTCGCAATCAACATTATCAATGTCAGAAATTGTTTTTGCACAAGCAAGTTTTACCGCACCAAAAGCTTTTATAAAATCTTCGTCAATTCCATATCCTGAAACCGCAAAGTTTTCTACAGCTCTTTTGGTATGAATCCCTGTATATGAGTTTTCGTCAATTTCAACTGAGCCTAAAAAATCACTCTCTTTTCGCATTTAAACATTTCCTTTTTCTTCATCATAAATTAATTTTGCACTTGGAAAAACTTTTAAAGCTCGTTCAAAAACCCCTAAAGAGTACGCTATTGTAAGTCCATAATTTGTCATCGGAACTCCTGCAGTTTTAGCTTTTAAAATCCTTGATAAAATTTCTCGCCTGTTTGTCATACAAGCTCCACAGT
>JAGOIO010000196.1 GCA_017995595.1 bacterium
CACTTGTAACATTCATTCCAAAGCCCAAACCAACAACAGAAACCTGTAATAATATATGAGTTGCTTTATGATTTAGATGTAAATATGGATGTCCAATAAATTGCGCAATTATTAAACCCATAAGTAAGGCAATTGGCGGTGATATTAATGGAGACAAGCAGAGTACAACTGCTAATAAAAAAATCACTTCTCTAGTGGTTATACTTTTGTCTAATAAATTTTTGAATCCTTTTTGATTTTCCATCTTACTTTATATATTATTGTTAGTACAAATTTCTTGAAATAAAGGATATGTTGGAAATTGTAAAAAGTTATGCGTCATTACTTAAAGTTATAATGATTGGCAAATTTCATAAATAATTCAGGTAAAGCCTCAACTTGACCTTGTTGTTGGATAAAGTAAAAATTCCTTTCGATAGACAAATGTTGAACATCTATTATTGTAAATTTATTTTCTCTAAGTTCTTTGTATATGGAATGTAATGATATAAAAGCCATAGTGTTGCTGTGAAGTATATAGTTTTTAATACTTTCAGTGCTGCCTAATTGCATTTCAATTTTTAAATCTGAAATTTTTACATTCAAAGATTTTAAATGATGTGCAATTACTTCTAGTGTTCCTGATCCTTGCTCGCGAAACAAGAGAGGAATGTTTTTTAGCTCATCAATAGTAATGTTTTGTCTTTTTGAGAGAGGATTTGTGCTATTTGAAACTAAAACAATTTCGTCTTTGACAAATTCGGTATATTTTAGATAGGCTTTTTTGGATTTTCCTTCTATGATACCCAAATCAATTTCATTTTTTTGCAGCGCAATTTCAATTTGTTCTGTATTATTAGCTTCTAAAGAAACGATAAGTTGGTCAAATTTTTTATGAAACGATGCTAAAATTTCAGGTAAAAGATATTGAGCAATTGTTGTACTCGCACCAATTCTTAATTTTCCGTTGAAATTTTGAGAAAGAGAATTAATTTCAAATTCTAAATTACGATAGGTTTCAAAAATTTTTTCGGTATGAGAAAATAATATAATTCCTGCTTTTGTTAATTTTACCTTTGAGCCATTTCTTTCAAAAAGTTTAGTTTTCAGAAAACTTTCAATTTCTTGTATGTGTTTTGAAACTGCTGGCTGCGTAATAAATAATTCTTCGGCAGCTTTTGTAAAATTAAGTCGTTTTGCTACTTTGTGAAATACTTGTAAACGAAAATCAAACATTATTATAGGATTAAGTTATTTTACTCATTTTTTCTTGAGTTCTCCAAGGGTTTAAATATACGCATTGCGCCAATACGAAATATATAATGTTGCGCTTATTCTTTTATATATTTTATTTAAGATTCTGTTTGTTAGTTGATTAAATATTGAATAATTTTTGGATAAACGCAATTATATGATGAATGAAAATCTGACCGATCAATTCATAGTGATCCTTCGAATGCAACGATATGCCGAGAAAAGTATTAAGACCTACGCTTCACATCTCAGCTATTTTCTTAAATTATCTTCCAAACATAAACCGGAAAATATAACCTAACAACAACTTGAAGATTTTATTGTCTGGCTTGTCGACAAGATGAAGATAGGGCAATCATATCAAAAAGCAATGATCGCCACTATTACCAAATTTTATAAGGAAATCTTCAACCGCCAGATCAGTTTAAAACATCTCTATCCCAAACGCAAAGAACATAAATTACCGAAATTTCTTACCCTTGAAGAGGTGAAACAGGTATTGGATGCTACGGAGAATTTAAAACATAAAGCTATTCTTACCACAATATATTCGTGCGGTCTGCGTCTTAGCGAGGTGTTGGAATTGTAGATCTCTGATATCAAAACTAAAGATCGTCTCCTGCTGATCCGCCAGTCTAAAGGAAATAAAGATAAATTAAAGAGAAAGATACTATATCTCTTTAATAGTAAATTTATGAGCCATAAGTTCCAAGACGGAACTAAAAACAAAGTAAGTCTATTAAAAGAAAATATTTGAATATAGCACAAATTAGAAATCTCAAATATCGTATTCCCCTTTTTGTTCCCCCTTAAAATAAAAAACTCTTTGTTAACAGTAGTTACAGAGAGTTTTAAGTACCCCAGAAGGAACTTTCATTTGTAAAGACAGTAGAGAATTTATTCGAGGGCTCTATACTTAGACTTCAATAAGAATGTAGATTTGTTGGTGAATTTTTGCTAAATGGTTTCTATGGGGGAAAAGTAAAAGGCCTCAACAGATACTCTATTAGATAAAACGACTTCCTTTTAGTGATAAGAATAAATCTTTGCCTCAAATTTTTTCATATAAGAGAAATATCCTATATTTAATATTAGCACCTAATCTAGCACCCAAAAATAAAAAACCCTGTAAATCAATAATTTACAGGGTTTTAAGTGGAGTTGGAGGGATTCGAACCCTCGTCCAAACAAGCAATACATAAGATTTCTACATGCTTATTTTGCTATTGATTTTCGTCATAAAGCAGACAGCAAACAGCCAACTTTACGCTTATCTTCTAAA
>JAGOIO010000197.1 GCA_017995595.1 bacterium
TGACTTGAATAAACAGAATTGGGAAAGATGGAAAAAACACTATGCCGGTAAAATTAAGACAGATGAAGATGCTACTGTTGCAATAAATACAATGTTAGCAAGTCTTGATGACCCTTACTCAAGATACTTGAACAAAAAAGATTATGAATCACAAAATACTTCTATTGATTCTAAGATAATGGGTATTGGAGTTAACATTACCTCAATAAAAGGTGAAATCGTTGTGGTAAATACAATAGAAGGAACACCTGCTTATAAAGCAGGATTACAATCAAGAGATATAATTACAAAAGTAAATTCAAAAAATGTAAAAGGAATGCCTATTGCTGATGTTGCAACAATAGTCAGAGGCCCTGAAAAAACTTATGTTAATTTAACTGTTCAAAGAGGGAAAAAGACATTCACAAGAGCTATTCAACGTCAAGAAATAAAAATAAAAACAGTAAAAAGTTCAATCGATAAGAAAAAAGATATAGGATATATTCAAGTTCTAAGCTTTATAGGTTCAACGACACCAGTTGAATTTGTAGAAGCTGTAGCCAAAACCAACTCTACAAAAGGTTTAATCATTGACCTTCGAGGCAATACAGGAGGCTTACTTCCTAATGCTGTGTTTATGGCAAATATGTTTATTCCTAAAGGTAAAATTGTTAGTATCGTTGGCAGACACGGATTCAAAAAGAATCTTTATGCAAGAAAAGACGGCTATTCAATTCAAAAACCTATTGTAATTTTGGTTGACGGCGAAAGTGCCAGTGCAAGTGAAATCTTCTCAGGTGCGATGAAAGATTACCATAGAGCAAAATTGTTAGGCACAAAAACTTTTGGTAAAGGTATGGTTCAAAAAATAATTCCAATGCCAAATGAAACAGGTTTAGATTTAACCATAGCAAAATATTTAACGCCTGCCGGACATGACATTAATAAAAAAGGGATAACTCCTGATATTACAGTTCATTTTACCAAAAATGATATTTTAAACCGCAATGATGTTCAACTTAACAAGGCTAAAAATGAACTTTCCCAAATGATTAATAGTTCTAAAAAATAGCAAAAAAATAGCTGCCTTAGGCAGCTAGTCCTTCTTAATCTTGGGAGGAGATTTGGGGATAGTTGTACATGCATGATAATCTAAGAAATTTTTTTTTGTTACTTTTCATGTGTAAATCTTAATAAAAATTTACAATACAATACAAATTTGTTTGTTTGAGCTAGACAAATTTGCTAAAAACATGCTAAATATGTTACAAAACTAATCAATGATTATGAGATTGTTTAGGCTTATTTTTATTTATTTTTTTAGTTACAATAGCCGCACCGTTTTTTTTGTAAACATGTGAGGATTGAATACGCTTAACACTATAAACATCAGGTAATGCCTGAACACTTAAAATAACTTTCTTCAACGTCTCATAATTATCAAGCTCTAAACCAAGTTCAATAATACCGATTTTATTATTTTGGGACTTAACATTTGCTTTAACATTTGCAAAATTGATATTTGTACCATTATCAGAAACCTGAGTAATAATATCCTTAAGTAATCCCATTTTATCCATAGTTTCAACACGAATTGTAGTATTATATTTTCTATTTGAAGTATTTTCAGCCCAGTGAATATCCATATATCTTTCAGCCGGAATACTATCCAAACAATTACAATCAATTCTGTGAACAGAAACACCTTTTGAACGAGTAACTACACCAACAATTGGTTCTCCAGGTATTGGAGAACAACATTTAGCAAGAGAGTATAAAAGACCTTCCAAACCAATAATATCTTTTTCAGAATTTTTCTTTTTATGCTCATTATTAAATGATTGGTCTTGAACTTTTTCTTTTGGCTTTTTAATTTTATTAATAATTTTATTTGTTGTAGTTTCGCCATACCCAAGAGCTGCAATCAAGTCATCAGCACTTTGATAATTCATTATATTGGCAATACGGTCAAATTCACCTTGCTTCAAATACTCATCAAAAGAAGTTTTACCAAGTTCATGTTCAAGCATAGTTTTACCCAAAGAAACATGGTCTTCTCTGTTATTTTTCTTAAACCACTGCTTTATCTTAGAAGAAGCCTGTTTGGTAACAACAAAATTTAACCAATCCAAACGAGGAGCAGGTTGTTTTGAAGTCAGAATTTCGACAATATCACCATTTTTTAATTTTGTATCTAATTGAGCAATACGACCATTTATCAAAGCTCCAACGGTCTTATGACCGACATCAGAGTGAATCCTATAGGCAAAATCAACCGGCGTTGCATTAACAGGCAAGTCAAAGACATCACCGTTTGGAGTAAACACAAAAACTTGATCAGAAAATATATCTATTTTTACACTATTAACATAGTCTTTTGCATTGCTCAAATCCTTGTCATATTCAATCATTTTTCTCATCCAAGAGAATTGAACTTCTTTATTATCAACTACTTTTTGAGAACCTTTTTCTTTATATCTCCAGTGTGCAGCGACACCATATTCAGCGACTTCGTGCATATCCCAAGTTCTTATT
>JAGOIO010000198.1 GCA_017995595.1 bacterium
CGACCTGATATTTCATCGCTAATTATTTCTAAACTCAACAAAAAGCTAAGCGAACTCGCTTCACTCAAACAACCGCTTAGCTCTGCCGTCGTTTCGTTAAGTAATAATTGCTCAAAAATAAAAGGTCTGGGACAATGTTGTAATTACTCTTAAGAAGTGGTATAATAGATGTATTACAACTAAAATGAGGAATAAGAACATGCCAAAGAATACTGCTATTACTGAATTATGCCCATGGGGTGGGGTAAAACTCTCTAAAGGCAAGCCTTTTGGTAAGTTCTTAGCATTTACGTTAGCTGAAGTATTGATTACACTTGGTATAATCGGTATTGTTGCGGCTATGACAATTCCTACATTGATTACTCGTTCTCAACAAAATCAAGTTATAACTCATTTACAAAAATTTTATTCAACATTAACCAACGCATTAAATCGTTCAACCATTGAAAATGGTGATATGGAAACATGGAATATTCCTGAAACACAAAATGATGTTGAGCAAATGATTACTTTTGTGAAACAATATTTATCTCCATATCTACAAGGTCGAATTTGCTATTATAGAACTGATGGTGAAATTTGTTCTAAAGCTATGGATAATTTCAAAGTAAATGAGCCGGTTTTTATTTTAGCTGACGGTAGTTGTTTTAACATACTTAAAGGCGGTGGAGATTCAAAAAGTGGATGGATACACATTTTCTATGACATAAATTGTGCAGAGAAACCAAATGTATATAATCGAGATAAGTTTTCTTTTACGTTATTTTATAGTCAAAATATTTCATTTAAGTTGAAAATAGGTTCAACAACTACATTTAAATACGATAATCCAACTCGTGAAGAGCTTTTAAATATTTGTAAACAAGGTGGATATGGTAACGAAGGCTCTTGCGGAGCATTAATCCAATATGACGGTTGGCAAATAAAAGATGATTATCCTTGGTAGCTTAATTTTACAATAATGATTGTGTATTCTTGTAAAAAACGCATAGTATTAAATCTTTTCTAAAATCGTATGTGTTTTTTAAAAATTAAATCTGAATTTTGCAAGCGTATCAAACATTCTGTCCCACCATCTGGAGCCTGAATTTTTTAATGGTTTTATCATAAGTTGCGTGTATTTTGGAATATCGTGTATATTGTTTTGAAATTCTGAAATTACGGATTGACGAACTTGCTCTCCGTAAGTTTCAGCCTTAAGACAAAAGTTCTGAACTTCGAAACCGAGTTTTTCATACAAAGGAACGGCATGATTGTAGCCTGCAAGTAATGCATCATTAAATCCTTTTGCTGTTTCAAGTGTCTTGTTAATTAAGTTAGAGGCAATTCCATTTTTACGATATTCTTTATTTACTACAATATAATCAAGATAAAAAGTCTTTGGGTCGTTAAGCGTTGGAATTTCATCAACAAAACTGTGAGTTACAATTCCTGCTTGAACTTTTCCATTTGTGTCTTTTGCCAAAAGAACTGTATTATTCCCGTCATCTTTTGCAAAAAGATTCTTTAAATGTTCTGTTATGCAACCAACTGAGCCGTTATAAGTGCATTTTTGAGTTTTTTTGGATAAATTTTTAATGTATGGATTTTCAGAGCCTTCAATAAAATTGTCCATAAAAAACTCTGATAAATTTTGCTGTTCTTTATCTGATAACGTATTAATATCTTTTAATTCGGAAACAGTTAATTCGCCATTTCTTGTATTAATTTTATAACTTTCAATCGGCACATTTTTTGAACCGAAAGTGGTTTGAGTTTTAAAATTTGAAATCCGCATAAAAATAATCCTTTCCGAAGAAACTTTAATATTTAGAACTACTGTAAAAAAAAATCTTGCCGAAAACAATGTAATTGTTAATTTATGTAAACAGATAAATTATATATCTAAAGTTTTTAGGAAAAAAGCCGAAAACATGCATGTGTAATGATTAGGAAAGGAGATTTTTCTAGATGAGTAATGTAAGCGGAGTGTCCAATTGGGGGTCTCTTACTGCAAATCAAATAAAGGAGTACGAAGACGAAGGTGCAGACGTTCCTCAAGAGTATGAGGAGTGGGCAGATTCAACGACTGACAAGACCAGTACGTATGATGAAGCAAAAACAACTTCTACAGATTCAACAACATCGACGGCAAAGGCAGAATCGACAGGAGCAACGAGCAAAAATTCTGCTGAAGAATTATATAACAAATTAGATGGAAAAGTTTCATTATTAAAAATGGCAGAGGTTTTTACAGGACAATGTAAAACTCAACAAGAAAAACTTGAAAAAGCAAGTCAAATGATAAGCCAATATACGCAGGAAGCAGAACAAACTCAAGCTGAATTGGAGGAATCAGCAGAGGTTTCATCAGCGGAAATTGATTCTTTATCTTCGGAATTAGATGCAGAACAGACAACTGATTCATCAAAGAGTAATAGTAGTGCAAAAGAAACGGAGGCTTCTAAAGATACAGCAACAGAAGAAACAGATTCTACAACAACAACTACAACGGATTCATCAAGTGAAACTGAT
>JAGOIO010000002.1 GCA_017995595.1 bacterium
TTAATGGTGGGTTTAGGAGAAACCGTTGAAGAATTGGAAGAAATGTTTTGTGATATAAAGTCTGTCGGGTGTGATATTTTAACTGTCGGACAATATATTCAGCCGTCAAAAGAACATTTGCCTGTCATGAAATATTATACGATAGCGGAATTTGAAGCCTTAAAAGATTTAGCTAAAAAATGTGGCATAAAAAATTATCAAATAGGACCTTTGGTTAGAAGCTCATATAATGCTGTTGAAACTGAAAAGAAAGTTGAGGAAAACAGGTAATGGAAAATAAAAGTAAAGCCGGTGAATTGTTTAAATGCGGATATAATTGTTCTCAAGCCGTTTTTTGTGCATATTGTGAAGATTTAGGTATAAATCTTGAAACAGGTTTAAAACTCTCATCATCTTTTGGTGGTGGAATGGGCAGAATGAGAGAAGTTTGCGGTGCAGTTTCTGCGATGTTTATGATATTAGGCTTAAAACAGGGATATACAACATCAAATGATAATGAGGCAAAAACTGCTCAGTATGAAAAAATCCAGAGATTAGCCAAAATATTCAGAGAAAAATTTGGAACAATAATTTGTAGAGAATTATTGAACAATCCTGATACAAGTCCTGTTGCTACAAAAAGAACTCCTGATTTCTATGAGACAAGACCATGCTTAAAATTTATAGAGTATGCAGGACAAATTATTGAAAAGGAAATTTTAAATAAATAAATTCAATAATGTATTGTATAATATTGTTGTAAAAACTTTGAGAAATTTTATTTATTTTTTCGTTGTTGGTCTATAAAAAATTTTCTTGTATCTTCAGATATTGATATGTTTTGTAGTGCAATATTGTACTTTTTTAGGTCTGCTATATTTTGTTGCTCTTTTAAAAGATCTTTTTTTACAGTTTTTATCGAATTTTTAACTTTTTCAAATTCGCTTTTATGATTTTTCTTTCTAAGTTCCGCAACAACTAAATCCAGATCAGGAGATACGATTCCATATTGTGATGCAATTTGAGCAGGGTCAGCTCCAGGTGCAAATCGGTATAGCCATTGGAATGTTAGAATATCATTGGCCGAAATGGTTATTACACCGTATTTGTGAGGTGTAAACATTATTCCGTCTTCAAAAGGACTATGTCCTAAGCCCAAAGCATGTCCTATTTCATGTAATATCGTGTGATAAACTTCATTCTCCGCCATATATTGTTGATGAATAATTCCGTCTGATATGCCTATCTGAACTTCTGCTGAAAATAATCTTCCGATTTTATCAAAACTAAAGTAACAATATCCCAAAGCTTGTCTTTCAACTCTTTGCCAATCAATATTAATTTGTGAATTCATCAGCGAGGTTACAATTTCAAATGAAATTTTACCACCACTGATTTTTTGCCATTCGTCTAACGCTTTCATAACAAGACCTCTGTATTTGGCATCTTCATTGGCTTGTGTATAAAATCTGAATGGTGCAATATAAACTTTCAACGTTTGGCTACTATCACTCCAACGTCTTATTTTTCCATCTCTTAAACAATTTTGTAAATAAGTTTCCTTTTGCATATTTTTATTGTATAATTATTTTCCGGATAAGGCAACTTAAAAGGGTTAAAATTTAAGAAAAATATACAGGAAAGTTATTTATAACTGAAAGAGAGGGATATAAATGGATATAATGAAAATGATGAAGCAAGCTCAAAATCTTCAAAAAAAATTAAAAGATGTTCAAGATGAACTTGCAAGCACAGAAATTACCGCAGAATCAGCTGGCGGTGCTGTAAAAGTTACTTGTGATGGACAAGGTCATTTTAAGTCAATTAAATTGTCAGCAGAAGTGATTAATCCTGAAAATCCTTCAGCTGTTGATACTGATACAATAGAAACTTTAGAAGATGTTATTACAACTGCAATTACTCAGGCTACAACTCAAGCCACAACTCAAATGGAAGCTAAGATGAAGTCTGTTACAGGTGGTATAAGTATTCCCGGATTGTTTTAATAATGATTTATTCAAAATCAATAGCAACTTTAATTGAGCAGTTTCAAAAATTTCCGTCAGTAGGACCAAAATCTGCACAAAGAATGGCTTTTTATCTTTTAAAAATGCCTGAAAGTGAGGTGCAAAAATTCGCAAAGGCTGTTATTGAGGCTAAAGCAAATACTCATGCTTGTGAAATTTGTTTTAATATGTCCTCTTCTAGTCCTTGTGAAATATGTTCTTCTAATTCTCGAGACAGGTCAATAATTTGTGTCGTTTCCGAGACAAAGGACCTTATTGCTATTGAAAAGACTAATGAATATCAAGGACTATACCATGTTTTGCAGGGGTTAATTTCACCTATTGATGGTATTGGTGCTGATGATATAAGGATAAAAGAACTTTTGCAGAGACTTGTCAATGATGAGGTAAAAGAAATAATTCTTGCTCTTAGCCCGTCTGTGGAAGGAGAGGCAACGAGTCTTTACTTAAATAAACTTATAAAACCTTTTGGTATAAAAATTACACGTATTGCTTTTGGACTTCCTGTGGGTGCAGATTTAGAGTATGCAGATGAAATTACTCTCGCAAAAGCTATAGAAGCTAGACGTGAGCTATAATAAGTGCTAAAATAATAGTATAAGTTTTGTTTTATTTTGGAGAAATTTATGAAAAAGATTCTTATAGTATTTATCTTTTTAATGATGTTTATTTTGCCTGTTAGTGCAAAATCTGATAAGTTGAAAAAAAAGACTACAGTTTTTGCAAGAGCTTTGGTTGAATTTTCTTCGCTATATCCTGAAAAAAATTATAAGGTTGAAACCCTTGAGCCGATAGTTATTGATGGAACTCATTATATTCAAGGTGGGGCTTATATTTCAGGAGTTGTTTCAAGAGTATATCCGCCTCAGCATGGTAAAAAGTCTGCTTATTTTGAATTTGTTCCTACCAGTATTATTTATAATGATGAACCTGTTGAGGGTTTTGAACCTGCAAGCTATATTTGTGAAATAAATGAATATAGTACAAAAGGCGGAGTAAAAAAAAGAGTGTTAAAAGTCGTTGTGGATAAAACATTTGGAATGTTTACAAAAGGAATTGCTTTTATCGAGGGTGTTTACAGCGGAGATAACGGATATCGCTTAAAAAATGGTGTTAAACGTGTTTATGACCAGTCTTTTGTTTCAAATGTTCAATTGGGACAAGAGATAAATATTAATAAGAATGATTATGTTGTTTTAAAATTTAAGAAAAGAAATTATTAGAAATCGTTAAGTCGGCTAATTCATTTGTTGAAATTTTTTGTTAATATGATTTGGTAAGTTTTTATAAAAGGACAAATTTTGAGTAATATTTTAGAAATAAAAGATTTAGAAGTTGAATATAAAGTTAGTGATATATTCAATCAAAATTCACTGGTACATGCTGTAAATGGTGTGTCTTTAGATATAAAGCGTGGTGAAATCTTTGCTATTGCAGGAGAGTCAGGTTGCGGAAAATCTACATTGGCAAAGGCTATTTTAAAATTGGCAAATATAAAGTCCGGCGATGTAGTTTTGAATTTGTCAGATGATAAGAATATTTCAATTTCAAAAATGTCCAAAAAAGATGAAAAATTGTTTAGAGAAAAAGCTCAAATGATTTTTCAAAATCCTTATTCCAGTTTAAATCCAAAGATGAAAATTTATGACATCTTAAAAGAGCCTTTAATTATAAATAAAGATGTTAAAATCGACGGAGAAAAGAGATTTCGAGATTTAAGTAAATTTGAGATTGATGAGTATTTAAAAAATATAATTTCAAAAGTAGGATTGGAAGAAAGTTCGTTAAGCTTGTATCCACATGAGTTTTCTGGCGGACAACGTCAAAGAATTGCAATAGCAAGAGCGTTGGTTTTAAATCCTGAAATAATAATTGCAGATGAACCTGTAAGTGCCTTAGATGTAAGTATTCAGGCTCAAATAATAAATATGTTAAAAAAATTAAAAGAGCAGTTTGATTTAACTATAATCTTTATTTCTCATGATTTAAGTGTAATTGAATATATTTCTGATTCTGTTGCAATAATGTATTTGGGAGAAATTGTAGAACAAGGTACTTGTGATGAAATATTTTTAAATTCCAAGCACCCTTACACAAAAGCTCTTTTAGGTTCTGCACCATCTTTTGAAAACAAAGAAAAAACAAAATTATGTGGTGAATTACCGTCGCCAACGGCATTACCAGAAGGGTGTAAATTCCATACTCGTTGTCCGTTTGCGTTTGATAAATGTAAACTGGAAATTCCTCAAAAAAAATATTTATCAAAAACTCATTTTTTGTCGTGTTTTTTATCTGAAAATAAGTAAATTTTCTTAAAATAATGAGTTTAGAGTGTTAACAATAATGAAAGGTTGTAGTATTATTGAGTTATGAACGTTCAAGAATTATATCCTGATGTACCACCAACAAAGCTAAGAAATCAAGATGAAAAGTTTCGTCCGGCAAAGACATCTCCGTTTTGGTTGTGGGTTGCGAATATGTTTTTCTATAATATGTTAGAAAATAGATTTTTTGCTTTAAGGTATAAGGGAGAAGAAAATTTTCATAAAAGAGATAACCAATATCCGACTATTGCGTTTGCACCACATACAAACTGGTGGGACGGTATCGTTGGGTATAATGTTGTTCGCCGAATTTTTGGTAAGGAAATTCGTTTAATGGTTGAAGAGTTAAATAGATTTCCGTTGCTTCGACGTGGCGGAGCGTTTCCTGTAAATAAGAAATCTCCTCAAGCTTCAATGAGAGCTTTAAAATATTCTGTTGATGTAATTAATGATTTAGGAAATGTTTTGTATATTTTCCCTCAAGGAATTATAAAACCTCCAAATTACAGACCTATCGAATTTCAAACCGGTCTTGCTTATATTGCAGAAAAGGCTGTCAAAAAATATGGCAAAGTGAATTTAATGCCAATAGGCGTAAATTATTGTTTTTTAAGAGCTGATAAACCTGAAGTTATGGTTGATATCGCAGAGCCTATTATTTTAGACCATGATATACCAAGAAAAGATTTATCACACATGTTGGAAAATGCTTTGGAAACGGTTTGCGATGTTCAAATGCAACAAATTGCGAACGGTCAACTTGAACCTTATCAAACTCTTTTTCAACAAAAATTAAAATGGTACAGAAAGATAGAACAACGTTTAAAGAAAATTGAAATAAAAGGCTCTGGAGTTTAATCCAAAGCCTTTTATTTATATAAATTTATTCATTTTCAACGAGTTCTATTTCGTATCCGTCAGGGTCTTTTATAAATGCGATTTTCATTCCGTAGTTTTCAAGAGTAGTTGGAGGATAAGTATATTGAATTCCAAAACGGTCAAGCCTTTTTTCAAAATCTTCAAAATATACTTCAAAAGCAAGATGACCAAAACCGCTACCGTGAGTGTATCCTTCCTCTGGAGTCTCATCATTATAAGTTAACTCAATTTGCGTTTGTCCGTCTTCATCTGATAAAAAATACAAATTGCAATCTTCGAGTCTCATTTCATTTGTAACGTTCATCTCAAACAATTCTTGATAGAATGCCAAGGATTTTTGTATATCTTTAACTCTTAGCATTACATGTAAAAATCTCATATTTTACCTTCTTTCTTATTTATTTTTCTCAATCAATTCTATTTCATATCCATCAAAATCTTTTATAAATGCAATAACTGTTGTTGAGTTTGGAGGAGAATAAGGCTTTTTGAAATATTCTAAACCAAGTTCTTTCATTTTTATTTCAAAATCACTTATTGATTTTACTCTAAATCCGAAATGCCCAAATCCTTTTCCAAAGTCAACATTTTTATTTTGAGGATTATACATAAGCTCAATTTCAACGTTTTCTGTTTCATCAGTTAAAAAATATAATTTATTTCCGTCAAATTCTTTTTGTTTAACGATTTTCATATCAAGTAGTTTTGTGTAAAAATCAAGAGCTTTTTCAATATTGCTAACTCGAATCATTGTGTGTGAAAGAATCATTTTACTTCTCACTTATTAAAAGTACAACCGCATTAGCTTCAATAGCTTCTAAATGTCCGACAGCGTCCATTTTTTCATTAGTTTTTGCTTTTACAGAAATTTGATTTTCTTCAATGCAAAGTTCTTTAGCTAAAAGAGTTTTCATTTTGGGAATATGAGGCATCATTTTAGGTGCTTGAGCAATAATATTAGAGTCAAGATTATTTATTTTATAGCCTTTTTGCTTTATTAACTCATAGACTTTTTTTAGTAAAATTACACTTGATATGTCTTTAAATTCGGCAGATGTGTCAGGAAAAAGAGTTCCAATATCAGCAAGGCATAAAGCTCCAAGCATAGCATCAATTATTGCATGGATTAAAACATCAGCATCGGAGTGTCCAAGTAAGCCTTTTGCGTAAGGTATTTTTATTCCTCCTAATATGAGGTCTCTGTTCTCTGTCAGTTTATGTATATCGTAGCCAGTTCCGATTCTAAATTTTTGCATTGTATTCCTTCCAAAATTTAAGCTTTACAGAATTTTTCTGCATATTCAGGTATAAATTTTTCAACAGCCTTAACAAAACCGTTATTGTCAACAGTTTCGGTTATGAAATCTGCAACTTCTTTTAATTCAGGCGTTGCATTTCCCATCGCAACTTTTATACCTCCTGATTTAAGAAGTGCAATATCGTTATTTTGGTCGCCTATTGTCAAAACTTCTTCGGTTTTTAAGTTGTAATATTTTTTCAAAAATTCTACGGCATTTGCCTTTGTTGCTTCTTTATTTGCCATTTCACAAAAATATGGCATTGATTTTACAAAATAAAGTTCAGGATACTTATTAGTTAAGTAATTTAGCCAATCAGTTACTCTATCAGCGTTTTCAAAATCTATTCCGAGCATTTTGTTTATGTGGCTTAATTCAAGACTTGAGAAATCGTGAACGATAAATTCTCCTGAGCGTTCGTTTGTATAACGTCTTATTACTTCATCATCTTGTTCAACATAAAGCTTTTCATTCATATATAAATTTAAGTGAACATCATTGTTCTTTGCCCATTTCATTATTTCTCGAGCTTTTTGCGGGTCTAAATTCTTTTCAAAAAGAACTTTATCGCCCTCTTTTATTAATCCTCCTTGATAAGAAACTATTGGTGTTGTAAGTCCCAGTTGGTCCGCAATAAATTTTGTTGCTGTTTGCATTCTCCCTGTAACAAGTATAACTTTAACTCCAATAGAATTAAGTCTTTTTATGCAATCTTTTACTTCTTGATTAAATGTAAAGTCGTATTTTAAAATAGTGCCGTCTATATCTGTTGCTATTAATTTTATTTTACTCATTATTTTCCCTTTGTTGTATTACATCTAAAGATAATGCCTCTAAAACTTCTGCTCTCATTAATGAGCAAATTGTCTTAGAATCATTTATTATTCCCTTATTTATCATACTGTAAACTTTGTCCATTGAATATTCATTAACTCTTAAAAACTCATCTTCATCAAGATGTTGTTTTTTATAAGATAAATTTTCAGCTAAATAAAGATATAATTTTTCGTCGCAAATTCCGGGTGTTGTATAGATGAATCCAAGTTTTGTCCATTTTTCTGCAATATATCCGGTTTCTTCTTCAAGCTCTCTTTTAGCTGCAATGTCAGGATTTTCTCCATGTTCAAGTTTCCCCGCCGGAAGCTCCAATGATGTTTGATGAAGAGGATATCTAAATTGTTCTACCATAAGAATTGTATTATTCTCCTTTTTTGCGAGAATGACTACGCCTCCAGGGTGTAGTGCTACTTCTCTGATAGACTTTTTACCATTTATTAATTCAACTTCATCTCGTATAATTTTAAAAACTTTTCCATTGTAGATTTCTTTTGTTGAGAGTGTCTTTTCAAAAAATTCTTCCATAAATACCTCTTGATGTTATTATAATATAAAAAAATATTAATTCCCTATTTTTTTCTCTATCTTGAATTTTGCTGAAATATTTGGTATAATAATATAAATTAGTATTGTTTTAATAAAGTTTTAGGACGTGAAATATGAAATTTTTTGTAAATAGTAATAAAAAAACATCTTCGCAAAAAGCTTTTACTCTGGCAGAAGCAATGATATGTTTTGTTGTTATTTCAATAATTGCAGTCTTTTGGATTGGTATAATGCGGTCTAATAAGGCTTTTAATGTAAGAATGATGTATTATGCAACGCTAAAAAATCTTGGAGACGTTGCTCAAAATATGGTTGTTGATGGTTATGTCAGTGGAGGAACAAGGGTCTTTGAATTGCCTACTGCAGGCTTTTGTGCTTCTATAACTCAATATTTGAACGTGGTTGGAACAACTACGTGTGCAAATACTGCGACAACCGCAAATTTCGTGAAAGGTGGAAATCCTCAACCGAGCTTTACGCTTTCAAATGGCTCTGTCTTTTATAATGTAAATTCTTACAATGCAACAAAAAAATATTACGATGTATTTGTAGATGTAAATGGAAATGATGGTGATCATGTTTTTAATCAAGATGTGTTCGAATTTTATATAACTTTGTCAGGACATGTTTATCCTGCAACAACAACGTATGCTGTTGCTGCAAATAATATAACTTTTCTATCTGCTGGTGTAACTCACAGAAATGCGACAACTGCTGATCGTGAATATGTTGCCGGCTCTGAAAATAAATCTTATATGTCTGCACTTTGTGCTTCTAATACGGTTGAAGATGCCTTATATTCAACATTATGTACATCTTATGGCTTGTCAAAAGATACAACTAATTGTTCTCAGGGAACAAGTGGCAATACATGTAAAATCAAGGTACATCAGCCTGGATATGAACATAATTAAAAAAAATACCACTTTAAAAGCCTCAAGATAATATCTTGAGGCTTTTTTGTATTGTTGAAATATTAAGCTTTGTAACATTGGAAAATAAAAAGCTAAAGTTTTTGTAGAAAAAAGCCGAAGATTATAAAGTCAAAAGGATATGTGAATCGTTTCCAAGGGGATATGTGAAACGTCGGAAGTTAATTAAAGTGAGTAAAAGTTAATACACAATTAGGGGTGCATAACATGTTGTATGATATAGAAGATGAAGATATCGTCAAAGAAATAAGAGATTTAGTAAAAGATATAGACGGAGTAAAGGAGAAAGTTGATGTCTATACTGATTTAGTAAAACAAATATTCTTATCAGGTTCAGATAAAAACTAGATAAATATATATTTTGCATGAAAAGTATCAGGTAAAGGTCGAGGTCTTATGCAAAATGTTTTACAACAAGATATATCTTCATTAATGTAAAATAAGTAGTCGCAGATATAATCATACATACAGGAATTGTGAAAATCCAAGCAAGAACGATTTTCTTAAAGATTCCCCATTTAACAGCAGAAGCTTTAGCCATACTTCCGACACCTACAATGGCTGTAGATATAATGTGAGTTGTACTAACAGGGAAGCCTAAGTGTGCTGCAGTAAAGATTATACTTGCAGAAGCCAGTTCAACAGAAAATCCATGGATAGGTTTCATTTTTACGACTTTAGAACTCATTGTTCTTATTATTTTCCACCCTCCGGTCATAGTTCCGCAAGCCATAGTTGCAGCACAAGTAATTATTACCCAAGTTGGAATGTAAAAAGATTTTTCTTTTAAAACACCAAAGCTTAGAAGAGACAATGTAATTATACCCATTGTCATTTGTGCATCATTTGTACCGTGGCTGAAAGCAAGAAATCCTGAAGAAAATAATTGTAATTTTCTAAAAACTCTGTTTAATGTTTCAGGTCTTATTTTGTAGAATATTTTTAATAAAACAAGTATTACTAAGAAACCAACAACAAAACCTAAAATAGGTGAAGTTATCATTGGAATTATGATTTTATAATAAATATTGTGCATATTTATAACGCTTAATGCCGGGTGTGAAATATGGCAAGAAGGTAAACTTATTATCAATTCATAGTGCTTACCCAAATGATAGCATTTGTGAGCAATAGCTGCACCTAACAGTCCGCCAATCAGTGAATGTGAAGAACTTGAAGGTAGTCCTAAAATCCAAGTAAACAAGTTCCAAAAAACAGCACCGATTAATGCACAAAGGATTACGAATTGTGTAACAGAACCTGCTGAAACCATTCCTGAACCTATTGTTTGTGCAACGTGAGTGCCAAAAAATGCTCCCGCAAAATTTAAGCAAGCTGCAAAAACGATTGCTCTTCTCGGACTTAATGCTTTCGTGGAAACAACTGTAGAAATAGCGTTTGCCGAATCATGAAATCCGTTTATGTATTCAAATATGTAAGATGTTATTAGTACTAAACTAAGTAATGCTATTGCTATTCCCATAATTAATTATTCTTTAATGCTATGTTCAAAATCGAGTCTGATACGCTGTAACATCTGTCCAACGCCCGTTCTAAGTCTTTATAAATGTCTCGAAGCTTAATAACTTCAATGGCTTCAAATTGTCCGGAAAATAACTTATCCATTGCTTTAAATAATATTCCGTCGCCAAAAGCTTCAATTTCTTTCATCGCATCTCTGCTGATTGTAATTTCGTCTGTTTTTGAAATCGTTTTTAAAAGTCCTACAATTTCCATCAACTCAGTTGTTGCACTGATTATAATTTTTGACTGTTGTAGCATTTCATCTGTTATAGTGGCAAGTCTGTAAACATTAACATTCATAAAGGCTTTTGTTATTTTTTTTGTTATGCTATTTAA
This sequence comes from bacterium, assembly GCA_017995595.1. Lineage (GTDB taxonomy): Bacteria > Cyanobacteriota > Vampirovibrionia > Gastranaerophilales > Gastranaerophilaceae > JAGOIO01. Next base: position 10,683 of record JAGOIO010000002.1, read on the forward strand.
CAGAATTGCAAGTTCTTGTATATCTTCTCTATCAATAGGAGTTATAAAAGTGCTGTTTAAAAGCCCTATAGTTTCTCTTTCATAATCAGAACCTCTATGTTTTAACGTTTTTGCTTTAACAACTAAATCTTCATTCATACCTTCTGTCAATGCTTTATTAAATAGCTTTGCAGCATCATTACAGTTTTTTGCGGCATTTTCAAAGCAATCGTAAAAGACTTTATTTTCTGGTGGCAACAATTTTTCTAAAAATTTGAATTTCAAAATCTTAACTCCGTTTTCTATACAAGTTCATAATAAACGAAAAAAATTTCAATGTAAAATCAAAAAATAAAAATTGTTACATGAAAAAAAAGAGCCTGATATTATCAGGCTCTTTTTTAAAATTTTAGTGGTGGCAACCTTCGCCGTGATGTTGGCAGTGGTGATGTTCTCCACCACAAGTATTTTCACCTGTTTCCAAATTCTGTGATAAATATTTTTGAACAAGCGTTTTTATTTCAAGTTCAGGGCACCCAAGAACAACTGAAACTCCATTTTGTGAGAATATACCAATAGGTCGTCCTCCCATTCCACCAGCAAGAACAATATTTGTTCCCTGTTCAGAAATCCAACTTGCGGATTGGCAAGATATTCCTTCTTCCGGTACCATTGAGTCAAGACTTAAAATTTCTTTTGTATCTGTGTTTACTTCTGCAAATGTAAAAGATTCACATTGTCCAAAATGTGAACATAATTTGCCGTCTTTTGTCGGAATCGCAATTTTCATAATTTCTCCTTTTTTTCTATCAATATTATTTTGTAATAATATTGCACTCTCAAGTGCTTCTGTTTCCGTAATTTCGTATTTCTTTGCAAAAATCTTTAATATGTTCAAAATGTTTTCATTTATTCTTCGATTAAATGAAACTTTATTTGAACAAGTTCTTTTTCTTCCTGAAAATGGGCGTTTCCCGCCCCAATTATTTTTTTTGCAACAATTATTCTTTGGACAGTTTTCTTCCATAATTTCTCCTACTAAATAGTATAATCTTCAATTTTGATTTTGTCAATACAAAATCAAAATTTTGTGTAAAATATTTGAAACACCACACAAAAGAGCAGTTGAAAACCCAAAAAACATGTGTTAAAATAATAATACCTTGCATGGGTGTCAATTTTGTTCCTACATTTATTATAAGAGGGAGAGGGACTCCAATGGTTTTGAAGTAAACCCACCGATTGAAAAATCGCCAGTGGGAAACGGAGTAAATCAGGGACCTCACCCACCTGCGAGACTCCGCAGGCAACAAAATCCACTTATGCAGGGTTTTTTATTTGTAATTTCTTTTATTCTTCAAAAGTTATGGCACTATCTTCATCTTTTGTTGCCATTTCAAGCAGAATATATGTCATATAAGCACCAAGGGCAACAGCTTTTGGGTCAAGACTTGTATTATTTGCAGCTTCAATAATTGCGGTATTTATTTCAGGATTTTCCTCTTTCAGGTAGTGAATCATTTTTTTTCGCCACCCTTGTACATCTTGAAAAATTTCAGCAAATGCAAGTGATGAGTGTTCTTCGGTTATAATTGGTAACATATTTTCTCCAAATAAATTAAATCTATATATCAAATTGTATATCAAAAAATATATATATTAAGTTTGTTACTTGTTTTGTAAAGTATTTTTAACGAAATAATTAAAATTTATCAATATTTAAAGGAGTAGATACTTTATATATATACGAGAGATATTCTATAGAGAGGTAAACATGGGAAATCCGCAAATAAAATTTTTAGGTATTATACATTCTCAAAGCGATGCAAAGACGGAAGCTAATACAAAGCAGGAGCAGGCAAAAGAAGTTTCAAATGCTTATTCAAGCAATCCTATGGAAGTTTCAAAGTCTGAGATTGCGGAAAATTCTGTATTTGGGCAAAATTCATTTAATCAAGAAAATTTGTTGGGCTTGGCTATAGAACGCCATGTTGCACCTGCAGAAAAAGATGCTGTTCCTGAAATAAGAGTTCCATTGAGCCCTGATATACTTCAATCTGAAAAGTTGAAAAACTCTGATAAAAGTAAGACAGTTGCAGTTAGCCGAGAAAGTGTTGCGGAGCAAACCGGTTTTAGTCGTGAGTTTGTTGACCATGTAATTGAGATGGAAGGGTTTGAACACGATGTCTATAAAGATTCAAACGGATTTAAAACCATAGGTATTGGTCATAACATTGATGCTGATCCAAAATATAAATATGGAAAGCATATTTCTGATATTCAGGCATATACATTATTAAAAAATGATTTACTTGATGCAAAAGAAAAGTTAGGAGAAATGGTTGATACTTCAAAGCTTTCAAGAGGTCAACAACAAGCTTTAGTTGATTTAATGTTTAATGTAGGTCAAAAGTCATTAGCTAAATCAAATTTAATAAAGGATATAAATGAAGGTCATTTGGATAAGGCTGTTTCAGAGTTCAATTATGTATGTACAAATGGTTCAAAAGTTAATACTCATCTTTGTGAACGCAGAATTGTAAATTTACGAGATTTTTCTGATGGCATGGAAGATAAAAAGCCTGTATATGATGCGATGAAAACTTTATATAATAAGGCACAAGGTGCATACGACGAAAAATTGAAATCAGCAAAATCAAAACAAGAAAAAATGAGAATTTTAAAAGACAAATCTGATTATAACAAGAGATTAGGTTTATTAATAGATAGTTGTAAACCTAATATGAACGGATATGTTAGCGAAGCTTAGTTATTTATTTTAACTATTTCGTTACATTTAGACAAATCTGTAGAATTATAGTTAAATATAAAATATGACAGATGAGTTTAATAAAAAAATTATAAATATATTTGAAAAGCATAAAAATTCTTTGCCGTTAGGTAGTGATGAAAAGATAAAATTTTTTGCCGGTTTTCATTATGTAAAGTTAGGTAGAGATTCAAACGGTAAAAAATTTCAGGCTGAGAAGTTATTGAAATATGCTGATAAATGTTCATATATAGTAAGGGTTATGAGAAAAATTGACGGTGAAATTTTCTTGTATAATTATGAAGTTTCTAATGATAAATTATTTATATTTATGAGAGCATTTGAAAATAATACTTTAAATGGTACAATAATTGAGATTGAAAAGTATATGCCTGAAGATTTGGCATAACCACGTAATAATATGAAAAATTTTTTTAAAGAATACCATGAGCTTTTATACAAATGTAATAAACCGTACCAATATGTAGGCGGGGAATTTTTGTCTGTCAATAAAGATTTTGACAGTGCAAAAGTGAGTATTTGTTTTGCTTTTCCTGATAAATATGAAATTGGCATAAGCAATTTAGGTCAAAGAGTTTTGTATGGTGTTGTTAATGATTGTCCTGATTATATGGCGGACAGAGTTTATGCTCCTGATATTGATTTTAAAAAAGCTTTGGTTGAGAGCGGAAAAGAGTTTTATTCATTAGAGGCAAAGAGGTCGTTAAAAGATTTTGATTTGATAGGATTTTCTTTGCAATATGAACTTGCATATCCTACGACACTGGCTATGCTTGAAATGGCACATATTCCTCATAAAAATTCTGATAGAACTGACGAAGATATGCCGATAATTTTAGCCGGTGGACCTTGTACTTATAATCCTTTACCAATGGTAGATTTTATAGACGGATTTATAATTGGTGATGGTGAAGATATTATGGTTGAAATTTGTGATAGTATAAAAATTTCAAAAGAAAAAGGGTATTCACGTTTAAAAAAATTAGAGGAACTTTCTAAGATTGAAGGGCTTTTTATTCCTTCTATTCACCAAAATTCAGATGGAACGTATAAGAGTGTTAGAAAACGCATTGTTCAGATTGATTATGAGAATGCACGAAAGAGTTATCCTATTCCATTTTCAACGTCGGTGCATGATAGAGCGACTGTGGAGATTAGGCGTGGCTGTGGCAGAATGTGTAGATTTTGTCAACCCGGGCATGTTACGCTACCTGTCAGGGAACGTAGTGCTGAAGATATAATAAATATTTCAAAAGAGCTTGTAAAAAATACAGGTTACAATGAGTATTCATTGTTGTCTTTGTCATCAAATGACTATGCAAATATAAAAGAAGTTATAAAAGAACTTGCTGTCGATTTTGACAAAAAGAGAGTTTCGGTTTCTCTTCCAAGTCAAAGAATAGATGGATTTAACTTGGAGCTTGCAAATTTAGTTCAAGAGGTTAGAAAATCCACAATGACATTAGCTCCAGAGGCAGGAAGTCAACGGCTTAGGGATACTATAAGAAAAAATATTACAGAAGAACAAATAATTGATGCTGTTAAAACTCTATACGAGAACGGTTGGGAAAAGATAAAGTTTTACTTTATTATCGGACTTCCTACGGAAACGTATGAAGATATAGATGAAATGGTTGCATTGTTTGAAAAAATAAAATATGTAACCAGAGGGTTAAAACGAGAAAAGAATTTAAAGCATGGTTTAAATCTTACGTGTACACTTTCTATTTTTGTACCAAAACCTTTTACGCCTTTTCAATGGTTTGGGCAAGTTAATTTGAATGAAGTTGCTCAAAGGATACATTATTTAAAAGAGAATACAAAACATATTAAGGGATTAAAGATAAATTATCATGAAAGATATGTTTCTCAAATTGAAGCTGTATTAACTCGTGGAGATAAATCTTTATGTAAGTATATAGAAGCGTTATGGCAAAAAGGTTGCTATCTTGATACATGGGACGAAAATTTTGACAAATATGTTTGGCTTGATACGTCAAAAGAACTTGAATTATCTTTGGAGCAAAATGCAGAGAGAGAGTTTTCTTTAGATGAAAATTTACCGTGGAATTTTATAGATACAGGGCTTGATAATGAGTGGTTAAAAGAGGAATATCGTGCTTCATTAAGAAGCGAAACTCATCAGGCATGTCAGAATGGTTGTGTAAATTGTGGAGTTTGTAAGAACTTAAAGACTCATAAGGTTATGGCAAGTGAATATGTTTCTGAAATTGCAAAGAATGTTGTGAAAGATGAAATAAAAACTGAAATTGATACAACAAAATATGTAAAATATAGAGTAAAACTTACTAAAAAAGGTATCTTAAGATATTTTTCGCATCTTGATTGGCAAAATACATTTTTAAAAGCGATTGCACGTTCAGGTTTAAAAGTTGCTTTTTCACAAGGTTTTAACCCCTCAATGAAAGTTTCTTTAGGTATTGCTTTACCGCTGTTTATGGAAAGTGAATGCGAGTTAGCTGATATTGAGCTTATTGAAGAAATAAATATTGAAGAATTAAAACTAAAGTTAGAGAAAATATTACCTGATGGGTGTGAAATAATAAGTATTGTAAAATTGGAAAAAAGTGCTGAAGCAATAGACCATATTGCACAATGGGCAGAATACAAAATTTCTGATTTTGAAAAAAATGTTCAAAATTTTGAATTTTTGAAGTATAATGCGAGTAGAGTTTTAGCTTCGGACGAAATTTTGATGCCGAAGAAAAACAAAAAAGGTTTAACAACTGATATAAACATAAAATCTGCTATCAAATCATTTAGGTTTGAAGATGATAGTTTGTTTATTATTCTAAAAACAGGGCAAGGTAGCGATATTCCTTCAGTCAGAGCTGATAATTTAATGAAGCTTATTTCGGCAGAAGAAGTATTTGATATCAAAAGGCTAAAGTTTTATGATAAAGATTTTAATGAAATTTAAGCTTGTTCCTGAGTTAAAAAGGTATAGCATTTGTTAGTCAGACGAAAAGTCTATGACAGAAAGTTAAAGGATTTATATGGAAAACAAAGGAAAGAGAATTATTATCGCAGAGCGAGATAATATTGCTGCGATAATGGACGGTAAAAAAGTTTGTGAATTTTATGTCCACAAGGGCGAAGTTTTATTGGGTGATGTATATTTATCAACAGTGGAAAATATTTTACCAAGTATTGATGCCGCTTTTGTTGATGTTGGTGTTGATAAGATGGGCTTTTTGCATGCTCAAGATGTTATGGGAAAAGGTGCTTTAAAAGACAAACTTACTCCAAAACAAAAACTTGTTGTTCAGGTTGTTAAAGAACCTACAGGACATAAGGGTCCGAGAGTTACTACTGAGGTTAGTTTGCCTGGTAGATTCTTAGTTTTAATTCCTCATGAAACAGGAATTAATGTAAGTAAAAAAATTACAGCTCAAAAAGAGAGAGCAAGATTAAAATCTGTTGTAAGTCTATTAAAGCCTGTTGGTGTTGGTATTATTGTTAGAACAGAAGCTGAAGGACAGTCAGAAGCTGATATTCAAGAAGATTTAGAAATTCTTTTGGAAAAATGGAATAATATTGTAAATGCCGCAGATACAGTTACTGCTCCAAATCTTTTATACAGAGACCAAGATTTATTGTATAGAGTTATAAGAGAAGCTTGTACTGAGGACGTAACTGAAATAGTTGTTGATACAACTTTTGCACTTTCAAGAGTTCAACAGTTGCTTCAAAATTGGCACATGAATAAAAATATAGAAGTTAATGTTTATAAGGGCAATGAGCCGTTACTTGTTGCAACAGATATTCACAAAGAAATAAAATCTGCACTTCAAACAAAGGTATATTTGCCATCTGGTGGTTATTTGTATATCCAAACTACAGAAGCTCTTACCGTAGTTGATGTAAACAGTGGTAAATTTATAAGTTCAGCAACTCAAGATGAAACTATTTTGAAAACGAACAAAGAAGCTGTTCATGAAATAGCAAGACAATTACGTTTGAGAAATATTGGCGGAATGATAATTATTGACTTTATTGATATGACAACCAGAGTTGATAAGTTGGCACTTTTGGAAGAATTTGAGTTGGCAATTGAAGAAGATAAATCAAAACCTCAAATTGGTCAAATCTCCGACTTAGGTTTGGTTGAGTTAACAAGACACAGACAAGGTCAAAGTTTAGCTGAAATCTTTACAAAAACTTGTCCTCATTGTCAAGGTACAGGTTATATTGTTGAAGATTTTAATTTCGCAACTCCTACTGCTGAGGGTGAATACAGAGCTAAGGCTGCAAAGATGAAAATGCCTTTGAGCAATTTTAAGAAAAATAATAATAACCATAACAACAATAATAATAACAAACGTAATTTTAATAATAGAAATAACAACAATAACAATAACAATTTTAATAACAATAATCAGCAAGAGTCTGCTCCTCAAGAACAAACACAACCGCAAAATCATGAGTTGAAGAATGAGCCAGTTTCTACTGCTCAACCTCAAAATGAGGTTAAACCAACAGAAATTCAGGAAATTCAAACTTCTCAAGTTGAAAATGCACAAGTTGTAACTCCTCAAAATCAAGAGTCTGAGGAACTTCAACAAAATAAACGTAAAGGTGGAAACAGAAGAAATAATAGGTTTAATAAAAACAGAAAAACTGAAAAGTCAGAAGAGGTAGAAAATCAAATTGAACCTGTACAAAAAGAACTACCTTTAGCTGTTGAAGAAAAATCTACAGAGATTGTTGAAGTAAAGCAAGATTCTGAAACAAAAAATTCAAAAAAAGTTACAGAAGAACCTGTACAAACAGAAGTAAAATCAGAAGAAAAAACTAATAGTGTAGTTGAAGCTAAAGCCGAAGCTGAGACTGAAGATGAAAAACCTGTAAAAAGAAGAAGACCAAACAGAAATTCATCAAGAAAAACAAAGAAAACTTCAAAAACGACCAAAAATGATGAGGTAAGTACAGAAAATGAAGCTGAAAAAACTACTGAAGAATAGTTTAGTTTTAATATTTGCAATGAGTATGATGTCTTTAGGGACATCATACTTTTGTGCTGAATATTCTTATAATAAGGCATATTCAGTTCAAGCAACAGTTAACCAAAAAAATAATACAAGCACAAAAGCTGTACAAAAGACAAAAAACTCAACTGATGATGAGGAGTCTATTCCAGAAAAGAATGTAAAAGAAATTGAGCATTTTGAACATAAACAAAATGGTTTATTAAAGTTTGCTATAGCAATGTTATGGGTATTTTTATCTGCTGGTGTTATCTTTGTTCTTTTGAAATTGTATCAGAAATTTTTTATGAAAAGAAAAAATAAAATGATTGAGCCTGATACTTTTGGACAGGCAAATTCACTTGATTCTCCAAAGACTATGAAAGAGGCATTAAATTTATTTTTAGAGAAAACTGACGATTAATTCTAATTATATTAATATTGTGTAATAAACTAGCAAAAAATATTTTGTCATGTTTTAATTGGAAAGTCGCTTTCAGGAACATATTGGAGTTTATATGAGAATTTCTTCGTTACAAAATCAAAATAGCCGTAATCAAAATTTTAATGGTTTTATTGCAGGTAAAAAAGCAGGTAATTTTGTTTTAAAAAAATCAGAGAAGCCAATTTTTGATACATTGTCTTTTCTTACTGCAACAACAAGTATGTTGGGTTTTGCAGTTGGTGGTAGCGGACTTACTAGCGATTGGATAAATGATTTATCAACTAAGAAAAATATTAAAAATAATGATATTTCAAAAGATACCAAAAAGTCTCCATTTGATTCTATTGCGACAAGACCAATTCAAAAGAAAGATGATGGCGGAGCAAAAACTATTGTTCCCGGAACTGCGTTTTCAAAAATAGGTTTGAAATTTGCAAAAGTTGGTATTGCTTTTTCCGGTATAGCTGGAATCTTTAACGGTATTTCAATGGGATTACCTTTGATGTCTTTGGGTGAAACCTTAAATCTTTGTTCTTCTCCAATTATTGAAACTCCGTTAGGTACAGGTTTGTTTGGTATTGCATTATCTTTTGTATTTTCAGGTAGAGCTTTAGAAAAAGATCCAATGTTAAAGATGGATTCAAATACGTTGCATAACAAAAAAGGTCTTGTTGCAAAAGCAGGTTATGTAGTTGATAATATGCTTGGTTGTGCAAAATCTGTATTATCAACAGGCAAACAGTTTGCTGTTAAAACTACAAAACTGTTTAATTCAGATAAGGCAAAGAGATTAGAAGGTTTGAATTTCTACAGAGATAATGTTTTTACATTCAAACCAAAAAAAATTGTTGTTCAAGAATTTTTAAATCATGAAGGAAAGGTCGTTTTGAAAACTACCTTCCAAAATAACCCGTATTTAATGCATGCTGCAAGTATTGTTCTTGCAACAGGTGGTACAACCCTTGCAATAAGTAGCTTAATAAACAAGAAAAAAGGACAAAAAGTCGGATTAAAAACTTATGAAACAGGTGGTAGTTTAGACAATTTGAGTTTATCAAGAACAGGTGTTGAAAAATTTATTACTGCAAGAACTCTTCCAGAGAAAGTTTCAGGAGCTTTGCAAAGTTTATGTGGTGTAACTATTTGTTCAGGTCAACCTGGTGTTGATGAAAAGTGGGGACGAGGCATTCAATGGGTAGGTACTGCATTATTATTTGCGGTGTTTGCGGTTGAGAGATTCCCTAAAGCTTTCAAATTAGTTAAAGAAAAAGCGTTGCCAGAATCTTTAATTCGTCAATGGGAAGTTGATTTGACTAAATTGTATTCAAGAGATGAATTGAAGCAGACTGTTAAAGTTGGTGATAAAGAGACTTCAAGATTGAATACTATAATTAAAGATATAGTTGATGGTAATGAGATAACCGATGAAAGATTAAATAAAGTTGTTTCTTCAATACGAAATGTTGTTGGTGATGGCAAAAACGGTTTTGACTCAAAGACAAATGATATTAAGTTGAAATTGATAGAGGAAATGAAGAAAAACAATTCAAATCTTACTGATGAAAATATTGCAGAATTTTTCAAGTATGATGGAAAAGAATTCGCACCTGATGCGTTGAAATCTAAAGCTGAAGAGATTGTAAATGACTTAAAAACACAAGTTGCAAAAGAATTTGCAACAGATGCACAGAAAGCTTAAAGCCTGTATTTTTTAATGTGTTGAAAACTCTTTTAAAAGGTTGTATAATATATGTATTATAACATATAAAAGGAATAACAATACATGCTGAAAAACATTATTATTACTGCATTGTACCCATGGGGGGGGGGCAAAACCCTCTAAGAACAAGCCTTTTTGTTGTTCCATAGCTTTTACTTTGGCAGAGGTTTTGATTACTCTTGGAATTATCGGTATAGTTGCTGCGATGACTATTCCAACGCTTATTGCAAATTATAAAAAACATGTTACTGTTACTCAATTAAAGGAAAATTATTCATTAATAAATAATGCATTAGAAGAAGCTGCTTCTGATAATGGTGGTGGTTCTATTGGAGACTTATTTGGTAAATATGAGGATAAGAGTATTTCGGCATTTACAGTTGAAACAGATTTTGTAAATAAATATGTTAAACCTTATGTCAACATTGTGAAGGATTATGGTGCAGGTACTTCGAGCTTAAACTTAAAAAATGGTTATCATATGTATGCACAAGATGGTAGCAATAAGGATTATGATGTAATGATGAGTTATGGGCTTGGTTTAAGTAATGGTGCATATTGGATGTTTATAGTTAATAATGATGGAAAAGCTTGGAATGGAATGATAATTTATGTTGACATAAATGGCTTTAAAGGTCCAAATACCTTTGGGAAAGATATTTTTTGGCTGTGTGTTGCTCCTGATACAACAAAAGTTATAACTTTTCTAAGTGATTATAGATTTCCTCGAACTGAATTGTTGAATCCTTCAAATCCTTGGGCTTGCTCTAAAAAATCTATAGGAGATGCTTGTGCAGCTTTAATTCAGCAGGATGGTTGGGAAATCAAAGATGATTATCCTTGGTAGTTTTTGAAAATTTATTCGGCTTGATAAGCCCAAGCTGAGTGGTTATGAATGCTTTCAAAAGATTCACATTCGACTTCAAAAGATTTTACAGCTTTATTTTCTCTCAATTTTATTACTACATCTCGCAAAACATCTTCAACAAATTTTGGATTTTCATAAGCATGTTCTGTTACATATTTTTCATCAGACCTTTTTAGTAGTGAATATATAGGTGATGAGGCACAACCTTCAACCATTTTTACTAAATCTTCTATCCAAATTTGGTGCTTTTCGTCATAAGAAAGTTTTACACTAACTACCGCTCTCTGATTGTGAGCTCCGTATTCTGAGATTTCCTTTGAACAAGGACAAAGAGTTGTAAGCGGAATCTTTACGCCAAGGAAAAACTCATAATTTTCTATATCTCCGTTTTTATCCATTATTCCTTCAAAAGAGCATTCATAACTCATTGGAAAAGCTTTTTTTGTAACAGGAGATTTTTTGTCTATAAAGTAATTAAAATCAAACTCAACTTCGGCACTCTGTGCGTGAAGTTTTTTTATAATTGCATTTAGGCAACCCTTTATATCAATTCCCAACATATTTTCATGTTGCCACTCACTCAAAACTTCAATAAATCTTGACATGTGAGTTCCCTTGTAATGCTTGGGTAAAGATACATTCATTCTGGCTTTTGCATAGACTGTTTGATTGGAATTATTTTTTCTTTGAACAATAAGAGGAACTTCAACGTTTTTTACGCCTACTTTTTGTATATCTACTCCCCTTAAATCTTTTTCGTTTTGAACATCTTTTAAGTTGTTTTCCATAATTATTCTTCTAGTTTTAATTCCAAATCATCAAAATTATTATTTTCATCAAGAGCAAGAAGAAGCTTTAGAGCAGCTTTTCGTTGTGTCTTTTTTGGTGCTTCTCTTAAAAGTTCTATGGCTTTCATTACAACAGGGTCTTTATCGTACCAACGATTACCTTTACCCTCATATTGAGTCATAATATCGTAAACATGTTCTATAACTTCACCTGCAACTTGTTCTTGAAGTTGTAAAATAAAGTTTGCAGCTGCACTTTTTGTATCTTCACATTGAAGTTGTAATAACTCCAAAGCTTCTTTTAAAATAGGATCTTTATCATACCAACGTCTATCTGCCATTTTTCACCTCTTAGATTATTATAAATTTGACATTTTGTTTCTTTTTATATTATACTACCACAAATCATTGATATTTTAAACATATTATTGTAAACTAAATTTTGAGGTGAATATGAAGATATTAGTTTTAAATGGTCCAAATTTGAATATGTTAGGTGTTAGAGAGCCTGAAAAGTATGGCAGTGTTACATTAGCAGAAATTGATAAGGATTTATATGCTTATTCTTTTGAATTAGGCTGTGATATTGAAATATTTCAAAGTAATTCAGAGGGTGAGCTTATTGGAAAAATACAAGAAGCTTATGGTAATGTTGACGGGATTTTAATAAATCCTGCCGGTTATACGCACACCAGCGTTGCAATAAGAGATGCGATACTTGCGGTATCTATTCCTACTGTAGAAATTCATTTGACTAATATTAATTCAAGAGAAGATTTTAGACAAAAGTCTCTAATTGCTCCTGTTTGTATTGGGCAAATTGCAGGGTTTAAGCAAAACAGTTATAAATTAGGATTAAAAGCTTTATTTGACTATTTGAATGTTAAATAAAATAATATTTTAAATAGTTGCATTCATTTTTTCTTGAATGCGAGCTGCACAATCTTCATAACCTGCTCTACCCATTAATGCATAAGTGTAATTTTTAGCTTGTTCAACTCCAGGTTGATTGAAAGTATTTATATTATAAAGTTCACCGATAATTGCAGTTTCAAATTCTAACATATACAAAAGTTGTCCGACATGATAACCGTCAACTTTTGGTAATGTAATAGTAATATTTGGTCGGTTATAATCAATTAATGCGGCTTTTGTTGCATCAGCTTCTGCAAACATCAGGTCGTTTATAGCTTTTCCGCCAAGGTAACCGATTCCTGTATATTCAAATATTTTTGGGATTTCAATCTTATTGTCAAATTCTTCGACTCTAATGAAATTTATTACTTTATTATTAGGACCTTCATTGAATAGTTGAATTTGTGAGTGTTGGTCAGTTGCTCCAAGAGCTTTAATCGGTGTAGGTCCGCAATTAACTTTTTCTCCGTTTAAATTTTCTTCTTTTCCTAACGATTCTGCCCAAAGTTGTACGTACCAATCCGAAACATATTTTAAACGGCTGGAATAAGGCATCATAACCGACAAACCTTTTCCTTTTTTTGTATCAAGAAGATAATGAATAAGTGCATTTTGTGCAGCCATATTGTCAAATACATTTGTATTTTTTAAGGCTAAATCCATATCTTTAATGCCGTTCATAATTTCATCAATATCAATTCCGACAAGTGCAAGTGGTAACAAGCCTACTGCTGAAAATACGGAAAAACGACCGCCTACATCATCAGGAATTACAAAATTCTTATATCCTTCCTGGTCAGCTAATTGTCTTAATATACCTGTTTTCTTGTCAGTAGTTACTACAATATTTTTTCTATAATCATCACCCATTTCTTTTTCAAGCAGGTCTTTGATTATCATATATTGAGCCATTGTTTCTGCGGTAGAACCGGATTTTGTTATTACATTTACTAATGTCTTTTTTAAATCAAGAACTTCTAGCAAACCTTTTATTTCGTCAGGGTCGATATTATCCATAAAGAAAATCTTTGGATAATTATTACGCATTTCAGGAGAAAGTAAGTTCCAATATGGCTTTAATAATGCTTCTGTTATTGCAATTC
>JAGOIO010000057.1 GCA_017995595.1 bacterium
GATAACTGTATTTATTGAGATATTTTTGTGTTTTATCCACCACTTTTTGCATATTTTTAATTCTGTTTTCTTCTCCGATTAAAGAAACCGTATTGAAAAACAATTTTGCATTTTTATTTTGTAAAATCGCATTTACTCTATGCTCAAGACAATCAGAAGTCCAAATATCATCAGATTCCAATATCGCAACCCAATCACCTTTAGCCTTTGATATTCCAAGCTTTAAGGTTTGTACAAGCCCCTTATTTTCGCAATTCTCGTGAGTAAAGAGTTTTATTCTGTCATCATTTTGACAAAAAGAATTAATAATTTCTATAGAATTATCTGTTGAACCATCATCAACAATTATTAATTCCCAATCAGAATATGTTTGATTAATCACAGATTCTATTGATTGAGCGATATATTTTTCGTAATTATAACTTGGAATAATAATAGATATAAGCATATTGAGATTATACCATAAGTCGAATTAAACAAAAATAGAATTTACAAAAAAGCTTGACTGATAGTTACTCTCAAGTTGTAAAATAAACTTAGAAAGTAGAGGTGGACAATATGACGAATTTTGCAAATAATTATCGAAAAAAGCTTTTTGGTGATGAAAAGACGACTATAGACCAAGCAGATTCAGAATTTATTGAATTTTGGGAGGATTTTGCACTAGATGATGTTATAAATCAGACTAATTGTGGTGAAAATGCTGTTGATGACAAAACCCGCATTATTGCAATACTTGCAACACTTTTAGGGTGTGGAAGCACAGATTTATTTAAAATTATGCTCAAATCAGCACTAAATCTTAATCTTTCACCAATAATAATAAAAGAAGTAGTTTATCAATCCGTTGCATATCTTGGTTTTGCAAGAGTTTATCCGTTTATGATTGCCACAAATGAAATTTTTGAAAGTAATGATATAAAACTTCCTTTAAAAAATCAATCAACTACAACAAGAAAAACTCGACTTCAAAAAGGGATTCAAGCTCAAGTTGATATTTTTGGAGATGGAATGAAAGAATTTTATAAATCGGGAGCAGAAGAATCAAAACACATAAATCGTTGGCTTGCTGAAAATTGTTTTGGTGATTATTATACAAGAAATGGTCTTGATTATAAAATGAGAGAGTTAGTTACTTTTTGTTGTATTTCAGCACAAGGTGGGTGCGAACCTCAGTTAACAGCACATGCAATGGCGAATATGAAAGTCGGTAACAACAAACAATTTTTGATAAATATAGTTTCTTCTCTTATTCCTTATATAGGATATCCAAGAAGTTTAAATGCCTTAAGATGCTTAAATGAAGCAGAAAAGAATTATGAAGGGAGTAAAAATTAATGATAGAATTTAATAATATTTTAGGTCAAGGGAATAAAAATGATGCTTACGCAAAATATTTTACAGGTCAAAGCTACTTGAAATTATTAACAAACAAAGGCTTAGTCGCTGCAAATGTTACGTTTGAACCAAAATGCAGAAATAATTGGCATATCCATAAATCAGAAAAAGAATACGGTCAAATCCTTATAGTAACAGCAGGCGAGGGTTGGTATCAAGAAAGTGGAAAAGCCCCTCAAAAGTTAAAAATTGGTGATGTTGTAAATATTCCAACAGGAGTAAAACACTGGCACGGAGCGACAAAAGACAGTTGGTTTGCACATATTGCAATAGAAGTTCCGTCAGAAAACGGCTCAACTGAATGGTGTGAACAGGTAAGTGATGAAGAATATAACAAATTAGGTTAGTTTATATAAAAAAAGAGGTGCAAAACTTTAAAAGTTTTGCACCTCTTTTTACAATAAATATTAATCACCGAAACTTGTTGCTGAGTAATTACCATGCCCGTTGTAACCGTAGTAAATTCGTTGATTATTGATTGAAGTCGGAACATAATCACCGTGTCCGTTGTAACCATACTTTATTTTTTTATCGCCTATAGAGCTTGCACTGTAATTGCCATGTCCATTGTAACTATATTTTATTTTGTCATTACCGATAGAAGTTGGGACATAATCACCATGTCCGTTATAACCATAGTTTATTTTTTTATCACCAATAGCGGTTGCACTGTAATTACCATGCCCGTTGTAACCATAATGAACTTTTTGTCCGTTAATAGACGTTGGCACATAATCACCATGTCCGTTATACCCATATTGAATATTTTTGGCACACAGCGATAAGCCCGTCAAATAACAAATCGTAAAAATTAAAAGCTTTTTTAAAAGTTTCAAAAACATAATAAATACTCCTTATATTTTAATTACGTTTTCATTATAAATACAGAATACGTCAAAAATGGTCAAACAAGAAATATTTAATATAAAACAAGTAATATTTGTATAAGGTAGAATATTTTTATGATAAACTATTCACATTAGTAAAGGTGGATTATGAATTATTGGACAAATCTGAGTATTGAATTTGCAAATCAAAGAAATTATTTAGATGAATTATTTAAGGTTTATCCAACTATCCCAAATTGCATTCGAAATATAAATAAAGAATTGTGGAATAGTATTGAGAATAGCTTTATGAAAAAAGATAATCTTGCACTCATAAAAGCTTTATTAAAATGTGAAATATTTCCTATAAAAGATTCCTATATTGCATATTTAAAAAGAGATTATGGAGCAATAGAAAGAAATCCTCAGACTATAAATCGAATTGCAGGTAGTTTGTACGACATGGGCTTGGACAAAATATTTGAAAAATGTTGTGAACCCAAAGAAACAAATCGACAGATAGGTCCATTATTTAAACGTTGGGTATCTTCAGGAGCTTTAGGTCTAAAACCTGTTAATATAAATACATTTATTTCAAATTCTGAAAACGCTATATTAGAAGCCTCTGATTATGAAATGTCTAAGTGGGCAAAAGATTTTATTGGATATAACAGAGAAAAGGGGCTTGATTTTGTTGCTCGTTTTAATAAAAAATATGTAATAGGTGAAGCTAAATTTTTAACAGATTTTGGTGGTCATCAAAATGCTCAATTTGCTGATGCAATATCTACATTAAATACTGACGTAGTAAATGCTAAAAAAATAGCGATACTAGATGGTGTATTGTACATTCATGGTAATAATAAAATGCATTCCGGCTTAATAAAAGAATCTGAAAATTATGATATTTTCAGTGCATTACTTTTACGTGATTATTTATATTCGTTATAGGATTTTTAATATGGAATTAACTTATAAAAATAAAAAAACATTCGAACAAATTATTAATTCTACTGACAATATAGAATTAAATAAAGATATAAATAAAAATTATAACTACTTAATTACAGGAGAAAATCTTTCTGTATTAAAATATTTATCTCAAAATTTTAAAGGAAAAATTGATTTAATATATATAGATCCACCATTTGCAACAAATAATGTTTTTCGTATCGGAAAGAGAAGTGGCACTATAAGTTGTAAGCAAAATGATAATATTGCTTATGCCGATAACCTTACTGGTGATGTGTTTTTTGAATTTTTAAGAGAACGCTTGATTTTTGCAAAAGAATTACTATCGGAAAAAGGCTCAATATATTTGCATATTGATTATAAAATAGGTCATTATATAAAAATATTAATGGACGAAATATTTGGAATAAGAAATTTTAGAAATGATATAACGAGAATAAAATGTAATCCTAAAAATTTTAAAAGAACAGCTTTTGGAAATATTAAAGATTTAATCTTATTTTATTCAAAAACACAAACCCCTATTTGGAACGAACCAAAGAGTCCATATAGCGAAGATGATATTAAACTTTTATTTAAAAAAATCGATAAGAATGGTCGAAGATATACAACAATTCCATTACATGCTCCAGGCGAAACAAAAAATGGAGTAACAGCACTCGATTTTAAAGGCATAAAGCCTCCTGAAGGCCGCCATTGGAGATGTTCTCCAGCCAAGCTAGAAGAATTAGATAATCAAGGTTTAATTGAATGGTCCGAAAACGGAGTTCCCAGAAAAATCATATATGCTGATGAAAGAGATGGCAAAAAAATGCAGGATATTTGGGAATTTAAAGACCCACAATATCCACAATATCCAACAGAAAAAAATATTGAATTATTGCAAACAATTATAAACGCTTCTTCTAATAAAAATAGTATCATTTTAGACTTCTTTTGCGGATCCGGAACTACTCTTGTTGCAGCAGATACACTCGAAAGAAAATGGATAGGTATTGATATTTCACCAAAAGCTATTCAAATTGCTAAAACAAGGATAGAAAATGAAAGTCAAGGTTCAAAAAAGTTTATGGTATTGAAAACTTTACCTGTTGAAAAAAAACAAGATGATTCAATTAATATCTAATTTTAGGGATTTAATTTTAGCAATCCAAAATTTAGATATGTCGCAAATGCCGTCCATAAAAAATATGGAACCAGCAACACCCCGGCAATAACTGATGTTTTACTGAATAAGTATATATTCAAGCCTACTAATACTAGTAGAATACTAACTATCAAAAATGCTCCTTTTATATTTTTCATTCCAAAAAATACAGGCGACCATGACAAATTTAATGCAAGTTGTAATACAAAAACAACAAGCGGAAAAACTTTTATTTTGAATGAATTGTCCCTTATAAATATAAGCACTGACAAAAACATCATAAAATATAACACTGTCCAAACAGGTGAAAATACCCATGACGGCGGTGTCAATGCGGGCTTTTTTAACATATAATACCACTGCGTTTTCATTTATTTATTCTAGTTCACTCTTTTATTAATTTAATTAGATACTTGACTTATCTCAAAAGATAATATTTTATGTTCTTAAAAATTTACTTAATTTTCCTAAAATTTATCCATTTCTCGATTGAACTTTTCTTATTTTGGTGTATAATGTCTAAGTATCAAAAAATCGGAGGTAAAAATGCATATTCACGTAAACGGTAGAAACATAGAAATTACAGACGCTATAAAAGCATACGTTAAGGAAAAAATCGGAAAAGTAGCTAACCACTATGACCAAATCGATGGTATAGATGTTGTTCTTTCTGTTGTAAAAAATCCTGCCGCTTCTGGAAAGCATGTTGCAGAAGTTTCTTGCAAGTTAGTTTCTGGTACTATTCACTGCGAAGAATCTGCTGAATCTATGTACGCAAGTATTGACTTACTTGCTGATAAATTAGACAGACAAGTTAAAAAGTTCAAAGACAAGGCACTTTCTTCTAAAGATAAAAGTGCTTCAATCAGAACTAACAATGTAGAAAAAGAAGACGAAGAAGTCGCTGAATAAAAAATTTATTGGCTTTTGCGGTTTTTATAACGAGAGATAAAAATGATTAACGGTAAAAAAGTCGTTGTAATTATGCCCGCTTATAATGCGGAAAAAACTCTAAAAAAAACTTATGATGAAATCTATCGAGATATCGTTGATGAAATCATTTTGGTTGATGATAATTCAATAGATAACACTAAAGACGTTTCTAAAGAGCTTAGGATTACAACTATTGTCCATAAAAAGAATTTGGGCTATGGCGGGAACCAAAAATCTTGTTATAAAGCCGCTCTGAGAGCCGGTGCAGACATTGTCGTTATGTTGCACCCTGATTATCAATATACACCTAAGCTTATTCCGGCTGTTGTTTCTATGATGGCTTTTGGAGAATATGATGCGGTCGTTGCATCTCGCATGCTTGGAAATTCTGCTCTTAAAGGGGGCATGCCTCTTTACAAGCTTATTTCAAATAAATTCTTAACCGCTTTTGAAAACATGTTATTGGGCGAAAATTTATCTGAATATCACACAGGGTTTAGAGGATTTTCTCGTAAAGTCTTAGAAAAGCTTCCTCTTGCAGATTGTAGTAATGACTTTATATTTGACAACGAAAGCCTTGCTTTACTGTTTTATTACGGATATAAAATAGGTGAAATTTCTTGTCCTACAAAATATTTTAAAGAAGCCTCTTCTATAAACTTTCTACGTTCTTGCAAATATGGTTTGTGCGTTTTAGCTGTAAGTCTTAAATATTTCATAGCAAAACATTTCAACATTAAATCAAAAATATTCAAAGAAAATGCAAAATTGTTAAATCTTAATGATGAGTTGGAATACTATTACAAAGAAAAGAATTAAAAAAGTAAAGGCAAAATTTCTTAAGAAATTTTGCCTTTTTATCCGTTTTTGCCTTTAATTATAAATTTATTTTTGTTCTGTTTTCTTTGTTGTATCTTGTGTAGTTGTTGTTGAAGCTGATGAAGCTTTTGGTGAACTTGTGTTTGCATATTGAAGAAGTGATTGTGCTAAGTTACCTGTAGAAGAGATTGTGCTGCTTGTATCTTTTGATAATGCTGCAACTGCTACATTACCTGCATTAACTGCTGTGTTTGCTGTTTTTGCAACTGTTCCTAATGTTGTACTTGTTGCCTTTTCTGATACACTCTTTGCTGTCATTGTTGTTTTTGTTGCTGTATCTGGTGCTGCGGCTGCTGCGGCTGCACTGATTTCACTCTTTGTTTGGTAAATAGAGCTTACACCTTCTGTTACTTTTGCTGCTGAACTTGTTGCTGTCATTGTTGTTTGTGCATTTTGTTTTGTTTGTTCTGCGGCTTGTGTTTTTGCTGTTGCTGCTGCTTGTTTTGTCTTTGCGTTCTTTACTAGTGAATCAATTGTTGATCTGTACTGTGTTGTTGAACTTGAAAGTTGTGTTACTGTTGATGAATTGCTTGTGTAAACTTCTTGTTTTGCATCTCTTTTTGCAATAAGGTCATTTAATTCGCTTGATGATGTTGATGATGTTGAATCCTTTGAATCTTTTTGTTCTGTTACTGTTTTTGATTTTCCTTTTGAATCTTTAACTTCTGTTTGTTTTGTGTCTGAAATTCCTGAAATAAATAATGATGTTGCACTTTTTTCTTTTGCTGATTGTGTTCCGACTTGTGCATTTGAATCTCCACCAAGAGCTTCAATTTGTGAATTTAAGTCTGAAATTTCACCTTCAACTTGTTTGTTTTCATTGTTTAATGAATTGATTTTGTCATTTGCTTGTTTTGATTTTTGAAGTAATGGTTTGCCTTTTGCATTTAATTGTTGGCTTGTTTGTTTGATTGTTTTGTTTGATTCTTGTTCTTGTGCTGTTGCAGATTTTACTTCGCTTGTTGCTGCTTCTGCATTCTTTGTTTGTGATTTTGTATCAGAACCATCTTTATCTGCTGAAGATGATGAAGAGCTTGCATTATTTGATGCTGTACTTGTTTTTGTATTTGAAAAACTATAAACATCACCTGTTGAACCTTTTAATGCATTTGAACCGAAAATGCTTGAATTTGCATCAAAGCTTGTATTATTTAAAGTTGAAGATGTTTTGTTTGTATTTGTTGTTGATGAAACTTTTGCTGTATCAAAAATGCTTGTGTTATTTGCGTTATTTGTATTATCAACATTTCCTGTTGAATTTGTTGTTGTATTATTTGTTGTGCCATTAACTTTTGTAGCATTTGAATCAAAAATGTTTACATTTGCAAATGGATTTGATGAAGCGTTAGCATTTGTTGAATCTGTTGTCTTTTTGTTATTGTTTACGCCATTGCTATTAATTTTATTTTTTAAATTTTTAATGCTATCTGCAATGCTCATTTTTGCTCTCCTTACATATTAATAAAAACAAAATTAAAAAGCCGATTTCAGAGTATATACTTTTTGTTACAAAAGTTAATATGTCTAATAGCATGCAGGGCGGTGCATTTCCACTATTTTTAATTTTG
Source organism: bacterium (assembly GCA_017995595.1). Lineage (GTDB taxonomy): Bacteria > Cyanobacteriota > Vampirovibrionia > Gastranaerophilales > Gastranaerophilaceae > JAGOIO01. The sequence continues at coordinate 7,725 of JAGOIO010000057.1, forward strand.
CCTATTATATGTTATTCAAGCAAAAAAGTCTATTTTAAGTTCACGTCAAGCACAGATTTAAGATATTTTTTATATTCATTTTGTAATTTTTTAGGTGCTAAAATTTTGACATTATTTCCCCATTTAAAGATATGCCACATAATTTCTTTGTCCCCGCTTGCTCTAAACGATATTATGGCAGAACCATCAGGTGCAATTTCTGATTTTTGTGTCGGGTGAAAATTATATTTTAACGCATCTTGTGCAACAC
>JAGOIO010000058.1 GCA_017995595.1 bacterium
TTTAAATCTATAAGCGAGTTTTCCTATTAATGTCGTTTTCCCGACACCATTTACGCCTGTTATAAAATATATATTTAACTCATTTTCATTGTAAGATAACTTTGTAGAACCTGCATTTGTTAAAGTTGTCATAAATTCATTTTTTAGATAATTTTTGACATCAGAAGGTTTTATTTTATCTTGTTTTCTTAATTTGTCAACAAGCTCTCCTGCGTAATTTACGCCTAAATCTGCACGGATTAATAAATCTTCCATGTCATCAAGGACAAAGTCTGAAAATTTTTCTTCACTTTCGACAGAGCTTATAACGTCTCCAACAAGTAGTTTTGATGTATTTGAGACAGTCTTTTTTAATGCATCAAATCCGATAGAAAAAATATTTTTCTTTTCTTCTTGAGAAATTTCTTTAACTTCTTCAGATTCTTCATTTTTTACATCAGAACTTTGAATCTCATTATTTTCTTCAGGCTTTTTATTTTCATCTTTTTTAAAAAAGTTGAACATTTACGCAATCCCGTTTTCTACAATAACCTTTGCTAAAATTCCATTAATAAATGATGAGCTTTCATCAGTTGAATATTTTTTAGCTAACTCAAGGGCTTCATCAACGATAACCTTCATCGGTGTATCTTTTATGTATAAAAGTTCTACAATCGCAATTCTCAAAATATCTTTATCCATTTTTACAAGTCTGTCTATATCCCAGCCGTTTGCAAATTTTTGGATTTGAGAATCAACAAATTCACGATTTTCTTTGAATTTTTCTGCAATTTCAATAGTGAAATCTTTAACTTCACTTTTACTTTCTAAAGTTGCAAATTCTGCTATTTCTAGAGCAAGAATAGCTTTGTCTGCTATTTCAAGCATCTCATCAACTCGTCCTTCCATATCAGAAGTCATAGGAATCGGAACTGGAATATTTTCAGAATCAATAGGACGAGATAAATTTGTATCGCTATTTTTTTCGTAATTGCTAATAAATTCTTTTGTATTCATCAAAGCACCAACTGTAAGTTTTAAGTCTTCACCGGCACTATTAGATAAAATTCTTACTGATTTTAAAACTATATCGTCAAAATCTTCTTTACTGTATTTTTCTATTTGTTTGTCTAATTGTGAAAATAGTATTAATGCTAATTCTCTTGCAGCTCTTCGTGCTTGCATCTTTTGTTCCCTTCTATGATTTTCTGATTGTTACTATTTAATTAAATCATAAATATACATTTATGGTAAGATATTTTTAAAGAAGATTACATAAGAAAGGTTAGGGTTTTTATGAGAAGAGCTGTAATAATGGTCATAGATTCAATGGGAATAGGTGCGATGCCTGATTGTGCGGAGTATAAAGATGTTCCGGAATGTAATACTTTAAAGCATGTTGCTGAATTTAATAATGGTTTAAATGTTCCAAATTTGGAAAAAATGGGCTTAGGTAATATTCAGAATTTTAAAGGTATAAAAAAAGTAGAAGCTCCAACTGCTCAATTTGGTACAATGGAAGAAAAATCAAAAGGTAAGGATACAACAACAGGTCATTGGGAAATCGCAGGCTTAGTTTTGGATAAACCTTTTGCAACTTATCCAAACGGATTTGATGATGAAATTATAGAAAAATTTATAGAGAAAACTGATTGTGGTGGAATTTTAGGTAATTATCCTGCAAGTGGAACAAAAATTATAGAAGAATTGAATGATGAACACCAAAAAACAAATTTTCCGATAATTTACACAAGTGCTGACAGCGTTTTTCAAATAGCTGTTGATATTGATATAATCCCATTAGAAAAACTTTATGCTTGGTGTGAAATTGCAAGAAAAATTTTAGATGATGGTTATCATGTTTCAAGAGTTATTGCAAGACCATATCACTTAGAAAATGGAAAACCTGTAAGAATTTCAAAATACAGAAGAGACTATTCAAAAGTACCTTCAGCACCAACGGTTTTAAATGAGGTTAAGCAAAGTGGCGGAAACGTTATAGGTATTGGTAAAATAGAAGATATTTTTGCAAAATACGGAATAACACATGCAATTCATGATGGAAGTAATAAAGAGGGTTTAGAACTTACGCTTCAGGCTGTTAAAGGTGAGTTGAATTTGGAAAAAATAAAATATGATGATATAAAAACAAGCAGTGATAAAAATTCCATAATATTTACAAATCTCGTTGATACCGACATGCTATATGGTCATAGAAATGATGCAAAGGGGTATGGTCATGCAATAGAAGAAATTGATGAATATTTGAGCAAAATTATTCCGGAATTGACAGATGATGACTTGTTAATTATTACAGCAGACCATGGGTGTGATCCAACGGTTGAGGGTACGGATCATACAAGAGAATACGTTCCTGTATTGTTCTATGGTGCTAGTGTTGAACCAAAAAATCTTGGCTTAATAAAAGGTTTTGATTATATTGCTCAAAGAGTTAGAGAATGGTTGCTATAAACCTCTTAACATGATTACTAAAAGTTAATACTTTGATTTTTGTTGACACACAATGTATAATATTAAAACTAGGGATTAGATAAATTTTAAATTTATCGGGAGCAATAGATGAAAAAGTACTTATTTTTAATATTTGCATATATGATTAATATTCAATGTGCGTTGTCAGCAGAGCCTGCTTTTGGTGGGGATTTAGATGCTTCTTTAAAAACGTCATCAAATGTTGATTCAAGCATAGGGACTGTAATCTTTGCACTTATATTTGTTGTTTGCCTGATTTATATTACTGGTATTATTTATACAAGGCTGAATACTATTGGTGCAAAAACCGTTAAAAAACAAATTAAATCTTGCAAAGCTGATAATATAATTATTCTTTCAACAATGCAGTTAGGTCAAGGAAAAAATTTGCATGTAGTTGAAACTAATGGCAGAAAAGTTCTTGTGGGGGCTACTGCTACGTCTATAAATATTATAAAAGATTTAGGTGATGATGAGGATTTTCTTCCTAAAACACCGTTAAAAGAAGCTGAAATTCTTGAAAAATCTGATAATATTGATAATGATAAGGATATTATTAATAATTCAGATAGTAATAGTAATGTCGAGTCAATTAATAAAAAATATGAAAATAAAAATTTTGATTCAGAATTGTATAAAAAATATTTATAGGATAGAATAATAGAAAACGTGTAGAAGTTAGGGAAAAGGAGTTCGCATTTGAGAAAGTCCGTTAATGTAGGTGGTAAGGTTATAGGAGATAACTCTCCTTGTTTTATAATTGCGGAGATTGGTATAAACCATAACGGAGATATAAATCTTGCAAAAAGTTTAATAGATATGGCGATTACTGCAGGTTGTGATGCTGTAAAATTTCAGAAAAGAACAGTTGACGTAGTTTATACAAAAGAAGAACTCGAAAAAGAAAGACAAAGTGTTTTTGGTGATACCAATGGTGATTTAAAAAGAGGACTGGAATTCGGTTTTGAAGAATATTCTAAAATAAATGATTACTGTAAAAGTAGAGGGATAATGTGGTTTGCCTCTTGTTGGGACGAAGGTTCTGTTGATTTTATCAGTAAATTTAATCCTCCTTGTTATAAAATAAGTTCAGCAAGTTTAACTGATGACAATTTATTGCGATATACTAAAAGTAAAGGGAAACCGCTTTTGGTTTCTACGGGAATGAGCAGTATGGAAGAGATTGACCATGCAATAGACGTTTTAGGTGGTACTGATAATATTGTTCTTTATCATTGTACTTCTACATATCCAACAGATAATCAAGAAATTAATTTGAATGTAATAAAAGCATTTAGAGACAAATATGATTGTCCAATCGGGTTTAGCGGGCATGAACGTGGAGTTACCCCTTCTGTAATGTCTGTAACCATTGGTGCAAATTCGGTTGAAAGACATATTACTACAGATAGAACTCTTTGGGGTTCTGATCAGGCTGCAAGTTTGGAAATGAACGGTCTATTTAGAATGGTTCGTGATATAAGACTTGTTCCTATTGTTATGGGTGATGGTCAAAAGTGTGTTTATGAGACGGAAAAACCGATAATTAAAAAATTGAGAAGGGTTAAATAAATGCTAAATATTCCAAATTCTGTAAAATTGATAATAGCTGATTTTGATGGAATTATGACTGATAATTGTATTTATATTGATAAAAATTTAGATTTTTCCAGAAAACTGAATTTTAAAGATATTATGGCAGTTTCAAGATTAAGACGGGCAGGATTTGAAATTATTTTTGTTTCCGGTGAAAAAAATCCTGTTATTGATTTGTTAGCTGAAAAATTTAATATGGAAGAAAATTATCAAGATATCAGAAAAAAAATAGATGTTATAAAAGAAATTGTTAACAGAAAATCTTTAAAACAAGGTGAATTCGTTTATATGGGTGATGATATAAACGATAAGGAAAGTTTAGAATTTTCTGATGTAAAAGTTACAGTTCCGAATGCCGTTAAATCTATTAAAAGTATTGAAGGTATTCAAATAACAGAGGCTCAAGGCGGAAGTGGAGCATTTAGAGAGGTAGCGGATTGTCTTTTGAATATATAAAAAAAATTATAAAAAAAATAAAAGACTTGGATTATGATGTAAATGATTATAAAAAAGTCGTAAAAAATCCTTATTTACCGTCAACTGCTTATGTTAACTGGGCTGTTCATTTAGCCGAAAATGGTAATTTGTCTGAAGCGGAGGAAAAACTATCTTCTTCAATTTTGATGGCTGAGCAAAATCCTGAGGCTTATTTGCATTTGGGCATATTAAAGATAAAAGAAAAAGATTTTGAGTCTGCAAAAAAGCTTTTTAAAAAGGCTATAAAGAGAGATAAGGATAATGCAAGAGCTTTTTGCTTTTTGGCAAATGTTCAGGCGGAAACAGGTGAGTTTGAAGAAGCTGAAAAAAATTATGATAAGGCTTTAAAGTTGGAACAAAATAATTCGGATATTTTCTTGAATTGGGGAATCGCAAAACTGAGAGAAAAAAAATATTTGGAAGCTATTGAAAAGTTTAAAAAGGCTTATAAATTTAATATGTCTAATATGTCCTCTTTATATTTTTGGGGAATCGCTGATACCGAATTGAATGAATTTGAAGATGCAAAAGAAAAATTTAAGGCTATTATTGATGTAGAACCTCACCACTACGAAGCTCTTTATTACTTGGCATATATTCTTTATAAGGAGAAAAAATTTGAAGAGAGTTTGGTGTATTCAACTAAATCCATAGAAGTATTTGATAAAAAAATAGAGACATATATGCTTGTTGGTGAAAGTTATATGTATTTGAATGATGAAAAAAATAGTCTGAAATACTATGAATTGGGTGAAAGCAAAGCTTGTGAAAATTATTTTTTTGTTATTTCCAAAGGGCTTGCATTACAACAATTTAAAAAATTTGAAGAGTCAAAAGCAACTTTTTTGCATGCGATAGAACTTTCTCCGGAAAATGAGTTGGGCTATTCTTCTTTAGGTGTTTCTTATTTTGAAACAAAAGATTATGAAAATGCAGATAAAGTTTTTAAAAAATCACTTGAGTTAAATCCAAAAAATGCAGTTGCATTAGATAAAGTAGGTGATATTGAAGCTCTAAAAGAAAACTATGCGGTAGCAATAGATTCTTATAAAAAAGTTTTGGAGCTATCTGCTGGGTTTACTGGAAATTATCAAAAAATAGCAAAAGCTTATTTGAAGCTTGAAGATTATGAAAATGCAAATAAATATTACGAAAAAGCCTTGGAATATTTTCCTAAGGATACAGATATATTAGCAGAATATTCAGGCGTACTGATTACTCAAAAAGATTATAGAGGTGCGATTAGAAAATTACGAGTAGCATTAAAATTAGAAGAAAAAAATATAGAATGTTTACATCTCTTATTTTATGTAAATTATTTACTTGCCAAAGAAGAAAGTTCTGACTATAATGTGAAAGAAGCAATGGGAATTGCAAAACAAATTGAAGAAATAAACCCCGATTTGTTCAGATATGGAAAAGAAAAGGACGAGTTGCTCTCAATTAAACAAACAAAAAATGAAATTAATTGAAGAGATTTGTTGAAGAAAAATGAATAATATAATTGTTCAAAAATTTGGCGGAACGTCAGTTGCAGATACAGATAAAATAAAAAAGGTTGCTGACGCAGTAATAAAAGAAAAAAAGAATGGTAATGATGTTGTAGTTGTAGTTTCTGCGATGGGACATACTACGGATTATCTTGTAAAAATGGCTCATGAAATATCTTCAAATCCTTCCGGTAGAGAGATGGATATGTTACTATCAACAGGTGAAGGTGTTTCTATTGCTCTTTTAGCTATGGCAATTCAGTCAAAAGGGTATGAAGCAATAAGCTTTAATGCAACACAAATTGGTATTATAACAGAAAATGTTCACCAAAAAGCCAGAATTATTGATATAAAAACAGATAAATTGAAAAAGAATTTAAAAGACGGCAAGGTTATTGTTGTTGCAGGATTTCAGGGAATAACTGATGATAATGAAATAACAACACTTGGACGAGGGGGTTCGGATACCTCTGCGGTTGCACTTGCTGCGGCTCTAAATGCTAAAAGATGTGATATTTATACAGATGTAGAAGGTGTTTATACAACAGACCCGAGAGTTGTAAAAAATGCTTCAAGATTAGATAATATTTCTTATGACGAAATGCTTGAATTGGCAAGGGTTGGAGCAAATGTTTTGCACCCTCGTTCTGTGGAAACAGCAAAGCAGTTTAATGTTCCGTTGAGAGTCAGAAGTACGTTTAAATTAAATAATGAAGGGACGCTTATTGTGAGTGCAAAAGATATGGAATTGTTTAGACCTGTAACAGGGGTTGCAGCAGATTTATCTCAAATCAGAGTTGTAATGTGTGATGTGCCTGATGTTCCTGGAAATGCCGCAAAACTTTTTGGTGCTTTGGCAAAAGAAAATATTTCAGTTGATATGATTATTCAGTCTTATGCAAGAAAATCAAATAATACAAATGATATTGCATTTACTATTGATAAACCTGATTATGAAAGAGCGACTAATGTCTTAGAAAAAATTAAACAAGACTTAAAAGCTTCAAATGTTTATATTGATAAAGAAATTGCAAAAGTTTCTATTGTTGGTGCAGGTATGGTTGACAGACCGGGTATCGCATCTACTATGTTTGAAACGATTGCTGATTTAGGTATTAATATTAAAATGATTTCAACAAGTGAAATAAAGATAAGTTGTTTAGTTAAAGAAAGTGAAGCCGAAGAATCTGTAAAAGCATTACATAAGGTTTTTGAACTTGATTGTGATGAAGTTGCAGAAGTTAAAGGTGATTTACCACCTGAAGAAATTATGGGTTAATTGTTGCAACTTTTAGTCAACATGTTGCTTTTTCTGAAAAAATCGGCATAATATAAGTATGACAAATTTTAATCTTGGTAGATTTATAACATCTTTTGTCGGATATACGGTAAGTAATTTGACGGGCAGAAATGCAACACCAGCAAAGACAATGCAAAGTGGTGCAACTTCTAATGCTAATTTTGTGCAAAATGCAACGCCTCAAGCAAATTTTGCGGGAGGAATGGTTGCTTTTAAAGGTGGCGGACTTCCTTTTCTTCAAATGCAAAATTACCAGATGAATAATTTGGCATTACTTGAAAAATCTTTGTATTTTAAAAATGCTATGAATTTTCCAAAGGAAATGAATGAGGTTGTTACTTTTATTCAGCAGAATTTGCAAAATTCTTCTGCTGAACTTTTGAAAAGTACCGTGGAAACTAATTTATTAAATTTGAATCAGTTGGCACAAATATTTCAATCAAATGGAAAAGAGGCTTTGGCAAAGTTGATAAACGATATGGCGAGTGCTTCTAAACAGGGAATGAATGATGTTTCTCAATTAAAAGATTTGATGAAATTGATAAATGCAAGTGTAGCAACTGCAGAGCAGAATAATCCTGCTCAAAATGTTAAA